>JAFUGB010000025.1 GCA_017469605.1 Clostridia bacterium | reverse complement strand
TGGAGGAAAATCCAAGGCATCCCAAATCCAATTACTGCAACACCGGACTGTACTTTTATCCCAAGGGCGTATCCGGCATGGCCCGCGGCGTAAAGCCCAGCGCCCGGGGCGAATTGGAAATCACCACGCTCAACGATATGTACCTGAAGCGCCAGCTGCTGGATGTCCAGCTGCTGGGCCGGGGCTTTGCCTGGCTGGACACCGGCACCATGGAAAGCCTGGTGGACGCCGCGGACTTTGTGCGCATGGTGGAAAAGCGCCAGGGCATCAAGATCAGCGCGCCGGAGGAAATCGCCTATAAAAACGGCTGGATCAGCAAGGAGAAGCTGCTGGAAAGCGCGGCGCGCTACGGCAAAAGCCCCTACGGCGAGCATCTCAAGGCTGTTGCGGAGGGGAAGGTGCGCTATTGATGAAGAAGACAGAAACCAACCTGCCCGGCGTATTCATCATTGAGCCCCAGGTATTTGGCGATCAGCGGGGGTACTTTATGGAAACCTGGTCCACCCGCAATTTTGAGGAGCTGGGCCTGCGTTATGATTTTGTGCAGGATAACCAAAGCTTTTCCTCTGAGCGCGGCATCCTGCGGGGCATCCATTTCCAAAACGCGCCCTACGCCCAGGCCAAGCTGGTGCGGGTCACCCGGGGCGCGGTGCTGGACGTGGCGGTGGACCTGCGCCGGGGCAGCCCCACCTATTGCCAGTGGGTCGCGGTGGAGCTCAGCGCCGAAAACAAGCGCATGCTTATGATTCCCCGGGGCTTTGGCCACGGCTTTAAAACGCTGACCGACGATGTGGAATTCTGCTACAAGGTGGATAACCTGTACAGCCGCGAATGCGACCGGGGCATCCGCTTTGACGATCCCGCCATCGGCATCGATTGGGGCGAGGTGCGCAGGGAGCTGCTGAGCCGCAAGGACACCGAAAGCCCCCTGCTTTGCGAAAGCGACTGCAATTTTGTATACGGGGAAATTTAAAGGCATTCCGCACTTTCCCCTGAGCACACATCATACAAGGAGGCCCATCCATGACCATCATCGTCACCGGCGGCGCCGGATTCATTGGCAGCAATTTCATTTTCCATATGCTGGATAAACACCCCGAGGACAGGATCATCTGCCTGGACAAGCTGACCTACGCGGGCAACCTGAGCACGCTGAAGGACGTAATGGACAAGCCCAACTTCCGGTTTGTCCGCGCTGATATTTGCGACCGGGAAGCGGTGTTTGGGCTCTTTGAGGAGGAGCATCCCGATATCGTGGTCAATTTCGCGGCGGAGAGCCATGTGGACCGCAGCATTGAGGATCCCGGCGTGTTCCTGAAAACCAATATCCTGGGCACCCAGACGCTGATGGACGCCTGCCGCCAATACGGCATCACCCGCTACCATCAGGTGAGCACCGACGAGGTGTACGGCGACCTGCCCCTGGACCGGCCCGACCTGTTTTTTACCGAGCAGACGCCCATCCACACCAGCAGCCCCTACAGCGCCTCTAAGGCCGGCGCCGACCTGCTGGTGCTGGCGTATCACCGCACCTTTGGCCTGCCGGTATCCATCAGCCGATGCAGCAACAACTACGGCCCTTATCACTTTCCCGAAAAGCTGATCCCGCTGATGATCGCCAATTGCCTGAACGATAAGCCCCTGCCGGTATACGGCGAGGGCCTGAACGTGCGGGACTGGCTGTACGTGGAGGATCACTGCCGGGCCATTGACCTGATCATCCGCCAGGGCCGCGCGGGCGAAGTATACAACGTGGGCGGTCATAACGAAATGCGCAACATCGATATTGTAAAGCTGATCTGCCGGGAGCTGGGCAAGCCCGAAAGCCTGATCACCCATGTGACCGACCGCAAGGGCCACGATATGCGCTACGCCATCGACCCCACCAAGATCCACGATGAGCTGGGCTGGCTGCCGGAGACCAGGTTTGCCGACGGCATAAAAAAGACCATCGCCTGGTACCTGGACAACCGGGAATGGTGGGAAACCATCATCAGCGGCGAATACCAGAACTACTACGAAAAAATGTACGGAAACAGGGAAACAGTATGAAGATATTCGTTACCGGCGCTGGCGGCCAGCTGGGCCATGATGTAACAGAAGAACTGCGCGGCCGCGGACACATTGCCATCGGCAGTGACCTGGGCGGCGATTGCCCCCTGGACATCACCGATGCCCAGGCGGTGGAGCGCGTGCTCACCCAGACGCGGCCCGATGCCGTGATCCACTGCGCCGCCTGGACGGCGGTGGACGCCGCCGAGGACGAGGCCAACCGGCAAAAGGTGCGCCTGATCAACGGCGGCGGCACCCGAAACATCGCCCAAGCCTGCAAAAAGCTGAACTGCAAAATGATGTACATCAGCACCGATTACGTATTTGACGGCCAGGGCGAATCGCCCTGGCAGCCCGATTGCCAGGCTTACGCCCCCCTGAACGTGTATGGCCAAAGCAAGCTGGAAGGCGAAAAGGCCGTTTTCGAGCTGCTGGATCAATATTTTATCGTGCGCATCGCCTGGGTATTTGGCAAAAACGGCAGCAACTTTGTTAAAACCATGCTGCGGCTCAGCGAAACCCATGATACCCTGCGGGTGGTGAACGATCAGGTGGGCACGCCCACCTATACCCCCGATCTCAGCCGCCTGCTGGCCGATATGATCGAAACCGACAGGTACGGCTATTACCACGCCACCAACGCGGGCGGGTATATCAGCTGGTATGATTTTGCCTGCGAAATCTTCCGTCAGGCCGGAAAAACGGTGCGGGTCATCCCCGTCACCACGGCGGAATACGGTTTATCAAAGGCTGCCCGGCCCATGAACAGCCGCCTGGACAAGCGCAAGCTGGCCGAAAACGGGTTTGCGCCCCTGCCCCATTGGCAGGACGCCCTGGCGCGGTATCTGGCTGAAATGAAATAGCCGGCGCCTGCGCGCCGTCCATACGCGCTTTTGCGTCCTTTGCCGCGGGCAAATTGACAAAACGCATGGATCAGCGTAGAATAGGGCAGGATATTTACACGGAGGAAAAAACATGGGCAATGAATCGCGCAATGTGGAAAACACCCGCCGGGAGGAAAACGGCGTAGTATATTATGACCGCGGCATTTTGACCGGCCGCGACGGGAAGCGCTACCAGCGCTATGCCGTGCAAACCCACTTTGTGGAGGTGGGCGAGGACAAAAACGCGCTCATTGAGCGCTATATCCGTCCCATTTACCGGGAAGGCGACGTGGTGGCCTTTGGCGCCAAGGTGATGGCCATGTGCGAAAAGACCGTGCGCACCTAGGACCAGGTGAAGCCCGGCTTCTGGGCCAAGCTGCTGGCGCCCCGGGCCAGCGAGACTGCCGCGGGCATCGGCGTGCACGACCCCTATAAGCTGCAGTTGGCCATCGATATGGTGGGCGCGCCCCGGGTGGTGTTCGCCGCTATTGCCAGCGCCATTACCAAGCTGTTTGGCATCAAGGGCGTGTTCTACAAAATCGTGGGCCCCGGCGTGGCCGGCATCGACGGCTTTTATTACCGCTCCAGCTTTGAGCGTTACAAAAGCCTGGCGCTGATCAATCCCACCAACCCTGTGGAGCTGTGCGACGATATCATGCAAAAAACCGGCATTCCCGTGGTGCTGATGGACGCCAACGATATCGACCAGAACCAGCTGGGCAAGGCCACGGATTTCCCGCTGACCGATGATGAGATCCAGGATGCCCTTAAGGATAACCCCTCGGGCCAGGGCGGCGAGCTGACGCCGTTGATCCTGATCCGCCAGCTGTAATACGATAGCGCCGAAAGCATTAAATCCATGGGCGCCCTTTAAAAAAACACCGGCCATTTAGAGGAAAACACCCCCGCCTGCGCGAACTATTGCGCAAACGGAGGTGTTTTTATGATCCTGGATAAAATTTCCAACCTGCCCCTGTACGCGGCCGTGATCCCGGACGCGGCACGCATTGCCGCGGCGTACGCGGCGGGCGCGCCCGCCGATGCGCCCTGCGAGGTGCGGGAAAAGGCGTATGCCACCAAGGCGGACGGCCAGCGGCGGTTTGAGGTGCATTTTCACACCATTGACCTGATGATGGCCCGGGAAGGGGCCGAAGTGATCCACCTGTGCCCGTCGGAGACGCTGGTGCCGGCGGAGGCTTTGCCGGGCGGCGCCGATGGCCGCAAGCTGGACGGCGCGCCCCAGGGCACGGCGGCGCTGCT
>JAFUGB010000024.1 GCA_017469605.1 Clostridia bacterium | reverse complement strand
CCTGTAACAGGTGTCCGGCTTGTTCGGATACGTTGTCAGTTGAGCCTGTCCAGGAAAAGCTGGATGTCGGCGGCGTTGGCCCAATCGGTCATGGCGGCGTTATAGGCTTCGGTCCTGGCGTTTTCCAGCGTCTCGTCATACAGGCTGTCCCGGGCTTCGGCCAGCGTCATGGTGGCTTCCGCCACATCATCGGTATATTCAGCGATGGCATAGCCGGCGGTGGTCTGGGTCACTTCGGTCACGCTTCCCTTTTCGGCCAGCGCCATGGCGGCGGTGACCAGATCGGGGTTGGGGGTGGTGGTGCCTTCGCGTACGGTGTACTGCTTCACGTCAACGCCCAGGCTGTCCAGCGCTTCGCCCTGGGCAATGCGCCCGGCCAGCGCGCGCATCTCATCCTCGGCGGTATCGGCCGTGGACTCGATCACCCGGATCGTCCGATAGCCGGCAGGCGTGTAATAAAGCGTATCCCCGGCGTTGACGGCGGTATTCAAGGCGTTGGCGTTGCTTTCAAAGCGGGTCTTCTGGCTTTCGATCTGTTCATCCAGGGCGGCCTGCAGCATGGCGTCATCCACGGTCACATCCTGGGCGGCGTATTCCTTCAGCCGTTCATTGATGCGGTTCATCTCCGCCGAGCTGCGCGCGCTGTCCAGCGTTACCCCCTGATTCACCGCCGCGGCCGCCAGCTCCTCATCGGTGGCGTCCACACCGGAAAAATAGAGATCCTTCACGGTTTGCAGGTCTTCTTCATATTGCGCCTGGGCCGCGGCGTCTATTTCGGCGCGCTCGGCATCGGTGAACTGGTCCAGGCCAAGCTCGGCGGCCTTCTTCCGGGTGATTATCGTGGTAATAAAGCTCTGCGCTGTGTTTTGCATAACGGAGGCGGTATCCACGGAACCGTCGGAAAGCCCAAACTGCGCCATCAGCTGGGCATATTGCTGCTCGCTGTACAGGTTATAATTGTAAAGGTTCATGAAGGTCTGCTTGGTTATATGCTCGCCGCCAACGGTCAAAATGGTTTGCGCGGCATCCACGGCGCTGTCCCGCAGCACCAGGGAGGAGCAGCCGCTGAGCAGCAGTACGGCGGCCAGAAGCAAAATAAAAAGCGATTTTTTCTTCATAGTGTTTTTTGCACTCCAATCTTGTGATTTGCGCCACCTATTATACTGAAAAACGTTCAAGAGTTCAAGGGTATTTTTGCTGGGATGCCACGAGGAGCAGGCCGTCGCCGTTGGTGCGTTCGGTCACGGTGACGGCGTTCAGCTTCAGCTTGTCCATGACGGCAAGCAGGATCGCCATGCCGGTGGGCAGGATATCGGCGCGGGAGACGGGAAATCCCGGGATCGCCCCGCGCTGATCCCTTGGAATGCCCGCGATGGTCATGAAACGGTCAAACACATCGTCCCTGCGCAGCACATGGCCCTCGACCTGCGCTTTTTTTCGGGAAACCCCCTGCATCAGGCAGGCGCAGGCTGTGCCGGTGCCGCCGACGGAATAAAAATGATCAATACCGTCATGGCGCGCCAGCGCCGGGGGAATCTGTTGGCAGGCGTTCACCGCCGCGGTCAATGCCGGGACGGCATCCTCAATGCGGTTAACCGGATGGACGGCAAACAGGCGGGACGCGCCCAACTGAAGCGATACAGTGCAGCCAACACGCATATTGCGCCCCGTGGCGATTTCGGTGGATCCGCCCCCGATATCGATCATGCCCGCGGGCTTGTCCCCGGCTGCACCGTAAAAGGAAGCGGCGGCCTCTTCTTCGCCGCTGAGCACGGTGAGGGGAATGCCGCAAGCCGTCTCGATGGCCCGGGCCAGCTGGACGGCGTTTCGGGCGTCCCGCACGGCGCTGGTGGCGTATATGCCCAGCACAGGGGCGTTGGCCTGGTCCGCCAGGCTGCGGATGCCGGCTATCGTTTCGGCTATGGCGTCTTCCGACAGAAAACCATCCCGCATATGCAAAAACAGACGTGTTTCCACACGCCTGCGCATGGTCTGGTCATCGGGGGAAAGGGGATCGGCTGCAATACAGCGGGTGGAGTTGGAGCCGATCACAATCACTGCTTTCCGGCTCATTCCAATGTCTCCACCACGGCCATCTGAATCGGCTCATCGGTTTCGCCGTACAGCGCTTCGGGATTCTTGACCACAAAGAGCAGCTCGCCCGGCATCATATAGCCGTAAATTTGCCTGGCTTTTGCCATGATATAGTCGTCCGTCTCCACAATTTCAAGCTCATTTTCCAGCTTTTTGTATTCCTTATAGCGCTGGTCGCGCTCTATGCGCAGGTCGGTCAGCCTGCTTTGCATTTCGGCGGTGGAATCATATACCGAATTGATGGTCATGATCCCCAGCGTGATCACCACAAAAAGCGCGCATATCAGCGCCAGCGGGCGCACGCGCAGTGAAAGCAGCCGCTCCAGGGCGCTGCCGGGAACACGGGATGGCATGGTTTACCTCCAAAAGAAAAGCTTTTCTCCTGTACTTATTCGCTGTGCCTGGCCGAATTCCTGTTGCGGCGCAGTAAATTTATAACAGTTGAAAAAAACCTGCGTATTCCCAGCCGGTAGATCAGCGCTCCGCAAAGCAGCGCCAACGCCATGTACAGCCGAAGGCTGCCGCAGCCGGTCAGGAACAGCGCGGCCAAAACCACGCTCGCCGCGGCTGCGCACAGCAAAAGGTCCGCCAGCACGTGCGCCGGCCATGAGGGGCTGTTCAAAGCCGGCAGCGCCAGGTCATAGAGAAAAGCGATGACGGCGCCCGCGTAAATCAGCGCAAGGAATGTGTAGCCCTGGAAGGCTGTCTCCCGAAGCGGCATCAGCGGAAAAGGCCGCTCAGACCCCTGCGGCCTGCGGCGTTCCTCCCGGTATATGTCATGGCGTTTATCTGCCCTTCAATGGATACGCGGCCTTCGTCCAGCATCAGCGCCGTTACGTGCAGGCCGTCGCCGTCAATGACCAGCGGGCCGCCTTCTGTATGCAGGATCAGCTGCTTCTCATCAAAGGAGGAAACATCCTTTACGCCGGTCAGGCTGAGGGACTTGCGGTTGTTCAGCGTCAGGGTATGGGGGCGGGCAGGCGTCTCTGCCGCCGGGGCTGTCCTTGCCATATCGATCACCTCGCGTCAAAATATGAATAAGCAGTGCAAAAAATGACTGCTTGCTAAGCAAAAAATAGCAAAACGATTGCAAAAAAAGAGATTTGATGTATAATGTATAGTGCATTAAACTCTGTCATGGAGGATCAACCATGTACCGGCTTTTGATTGCGATCAACGAACCCAATGTGCTGGATAAGCTCAATGCCAGCGTGGATTGGGCCAGCCTGAATTTCCGGCAGCCCATGGTGGTGGGCACCGCAGAGGAAGCGATCCAGAGTATGGAGACCCAGCGGGTGGACTGCATAGCTTATATGCTCAGCAGCGGCGAAGCTCGCCGTTTGAGCAATTACCTGAATAATGTTCGTCCCAGCCTGCCGATTTTTGAAATTCGCCGCAGCGTGGAGGCCCAGCTGCGCATTCTGAATGATATGCGTCGGGTTCTGGACCGACTGCATGAGGATTCATCGGACGAGGTGATCGATGAAAAAACAATTATGTCCATGCTGCACGATGAGCTGATGCATAATCTGCTGGCCGGGGAGATTTCCGGCGAAAAGGAGCTTCGCGGCAGAATGCAGATGCTTCGGTCCCATTTGTCCCTGACTCGCCCCTGTGTGCTGTATGAATTTGATATGCCCCAGGGCGAGGTATACCTCAATTTCCAATGGCATTATGGCAGCGAGCGCCTGGAAAGGGCGCTGCGCAATAATTTCTTTGGCCGCTATTATGAGGAT
>JAFUGB010000261.1 GCA_017469605.1 Clostridia bacterium | reverse complement strand
CTTCCGTCTCCTGCAGCATGTAACATTCGATCATTTCCCGATCCATGGAGTGATAGATGTTCAGGATCAGCTGCCTGTTGTCCCGAAGCACCTCCAGCATATTCAAAAAGCCCTGCTGCCAGTTATCGTGCGTCCGGTGCTCTCCGATGGCCGTGTGCAGAGAATTTTGCACCGTCCAGTCCGCCAGGTCATAAATATCCTTGAAATGGTAGTAAAAGGTCATCCGGCTGATGCCGCATTTCTCCGCTATATCGTTGATGGTAATTTTATTGATAGGCCGCTTTTGCAGCAGCTGCTTGAAGGCTTCCTCCAGCGCCCTTTTGGTATCGTTTCCTTTCATGCTCCGCCTCCTCTTTTGTAAACAGGCCGGTAAAAAAGGATTCAATTTATAATAACACAAAAAAGCGGCAGCGACAATTTACATTCTCCGATGAATGTTCAAAACCAGAGAAAATTTTTACGTTTTTTGCATTTTGCACAGATCGTAAATTGATATTTTTCCTTTTATCGGGTATTGTAAATAGGATGAACAACGGAAAGGAACAGTATGCATGGATATGAAGTCTGACGGATTGAACGCGTTTGAAAAAGCGATGCTGTCCCGCATCGCCCAGGATGAAATAAAGGAGAATATCCATCAATTCACCTTGCCGTACAGAAAAATGATGGCCTATTATCGCTGCGCCATGATGCAGGTGGAAACCAAGTTCAACGTGATGGATGAGGAATTATCCCTGCAGTATGACCGCAACCCCATTGAAACCATCAAAACGCGATTGAAGTCGCCCGAAAGCATCGCCAATAAGCTGATCAAAAAGCAGGCACCGCTAACGGTGGAAAGCATCGAGCAAAACATCAGCGACGTGGCAGGCGTGCGGGTAATTTGCTCCTTTCCGTCGGATATCTACATGCTGGCGGACGCGCTGCTCAAGCAGGATGATATCACGCTGCTCAAGCGGAAGGATTATATCGCAAACCCCAAGGAAAACGGCTACCGCAGCCTGCATCTGATCGTCCAGACGCCCATTTTCCTGCATGACCAAAAGCGGCTGATGAAGGTAGAGGTGCAGTTCCGGACGATCTCCATGGATTGGTGGGCCAGCCTGGAGCACAAGATCTGTTATAAAAAGGACGTGCATATTTTCCCAGAAATCGGAAAAGAGCTGCGGGAATGCGCCGAGATCGGGGAGATACTGGACCGGAGAATGGAAATGATCCAGCAGAAAGTGGAAAGCGGAAACAGTTGATCAAAACCGGGGAAATGTTCAAAAACCAACGTTTTTCCGATTTTGTTTATATCTTTTTTTCTTATGGATTGCTATATTGATAATAGCACCGAAGAAAAGGAGGACAGGAAGAAACCATGAACGTATCCGCCACCATGAAAAAATTCGGTCTGGAGCAGGCGTTCGATTATCTGTACAAAGACCCGGAAAAGAATATCCGCAGGCTGTTTTCCTGGGCGGAAAAGTACGGTGGGAAAATGTACCCCAATCAAATGGTCCAGGTGAAGGACGCCATTGAAAACGAACGCAATCCCTATTATCATTTTATTCGCCACCTGATCAACGACGTGGAACCCGAAGTGCTGAAAACCGTGGCCGTCAACTTCTTCATCAATGAGAACATGATCGGCTGGCCCAGGCAGCAGGAGCTTCGTGAAAAATACGGCTGCAATATCCCCTGGGCGATCCTGCTGGATCCAACCTCTGCCTGCAATCTGCACTGCACCGGCTGTTGGGCAGCGGAATACGGCAACAAGCTGAACCTGTCCTTTGACGAGATCGACGATATCATCCGCCAGGGCAAGGAGTTAGGCGTTTTCATGTACATCTATACCGGCGGCGAACCGCTGGTGCGCAAGGCCGACATCATCAAACTGTGCGAAAAGCATGACGACTGCGTGTTCCTGTGCTTCACCAACGGCACGCTGATCGATGAGCAGTTTGCCGACGATATGCTGCGGGTGAAGAATTTCGTGCCTGCCATCTCCCTGGAGGGTATGGAGGCCGCCACCGATGAGCGCCGTGGCGCGGGCGTATTTGGCAAGGTGATTCATGCCATGGATCTGCTGCATGCGCGCAAGCTGATCTACGGCGTTTCCTGCTGCTACACCAGCGCCAATTACGACAGCATCACTTCCGAAGAATACTATGACATGATGATCGCCAAAGGCACTTACTTCGTCTGGTACTTTCATTATATGCCCGTAGGCAACGACGCCGCGCCCGAACTGCTGCCAACGCCTGAACAGCGGGAGCTGGTTTATCGCCGTCTGCGGGATATGCGCGCCCGCAAGCCGCT
>JAFUGB010000260.1 GCA_017469605.1 Clostridia bacterium | reverse complement strand
CTCCGGCTACGCTCCGGGCTCATGAGCGCCCTCATGGCCTGGGCCGAAGCGCGCTGATCGGCCGGCAGGGTATCCAGGTAAGCGTCCAGCATTTCCATGGAAACCTCCATATCCACGCCACCAGAGAACAGGATACCGGTAAAGATATCGGTATCGGGATGCTCACGCTGGGCCCGGACGGCCTCGGTTTCATTGTTGGCGGCGATCACATACTCCAGCAGCTCATGGGTATAGCCCACACCGCCCGCCGTGAAGGTAGAGATCAGCGACCGTTCGCTTGAGCGGGCAATGCCCGAAACGGTGAGCGTAACGCCGTCGGCCAGCAATTCATTCAGCTTTTCGGCATCATCGCCCACATAGGTAAAAATCCCGGCCTGATTGGACTGGTACAGATTCCCCGGCAGGATCAGCTTGAACTCCATGTCCATCAGCTCGTCATAGGTATAGCTCACATCCTTGGCGCTCTCGGCTTCCTTGCCCGCCATCAGGGCGGAAAACTGGCCGCTGACCTCGCTCTGGTCCCGAAGGCCCAGGGTGTACAGCGCAAGGTCGCTCAGGTCATAGTTATCCCCCACCACCAGCAATACTTCGTGATAGTTCTCCGGCATATGGCCGAAGATCAGGTCATAATTGCCGTTGCCGCTGCCGGCCTTATTGAGCTCAAAGAATGCGTTCAGGTTATAGAAATTCATCATCTGGCTCATGCCTGACATGCTGCTCATGGCCGCCATGCCCGTGAGATCGCTCATCATGGAGCTGTTGGTCATGGTATCGATCACCTTGCTGGGATTGACCTGCAGCACGCCGCCCAGGGCGTTTTCATTATAGATCAAAAGTGTGCTGTCGTAATCGTAGCCCACGGTGCTGATCAGGCCATCCATGTCCGACGTGGTATCCAGATAATTTTTGAAGGCGGCCAGGTCATTTTCCTCGATCTCAGACACCATGGCGTTCAGGAACTGCCCCATGATGTTGCTGGAATACACGCGGCCGTCGCTGCCGTCATGGGACTCGGTGCGGGCCATGCCCAGCATGGACAGCATCATGCCCGAGCGGTCCATCGTTTCCGATTCAATGGTCAGCGGATACACCGCCAGCGTATCCTCCTCCACGCTTTTGATGTAGTTATTAACGCCGTTGGCCAGGGCCAGGATCAGCGCGATGCCGATGATGCCGATGCTGCCCGCCAGCGACACCATGAAGGTACGGCCCTTTTTGGTCATCAGGTTATTGAGGGAAAGCCTGAGCGCCGTGCCAAAGCCCATTCCCGTGCGGCCGGGGGCCACCTCGCCCTGTTCCTCCCGGCCGTCAAAGGGCTGGCTGTCGTTCACGATTTTGCCGTCCAGCAGCCGCACAATGCGGGTGGCGTACCGATCAGCCAAATCGGGGTTATGGGTAACCATGATCACCAGGCGATCCCGGGCAATTTCTTTCAGCGCTTCCATGATCTGCACACTGGTTTCGCTGTCCAGCGCGCCGGTGGGCTCATCGGCCAGCACGATTTCGGGGTCGTTCACCAGCGCCCGGGCCATGGCCACGCGCTGCATCTGTCCGCCGCTCATTTCGCCGGGCTTCTTTTTGAGCTGGTCCCCCAGCCCTACACGTTCCAGGGCCTTCACAGCGCGTTCCCTGCGCTCCCGGGCGCCGACCCCGCTGAGCGTCAGCGCCAGTTCCACATTGGAAAGCACGCTCTGATGCGGGATCAGGTTGTAGCTCTGGAACACAAAGCCCACCGAATGGTTGCGGTAGCTGTCCCAATCCTTGTCCGTATATTGCCCGGTGGAGCGGTCCTTGATGATCAGATCGCCCTCGGTATAGCGATCCAGTCCGCCGATGATATTGAGCAGCGTGGTTTTGCCGCAGCCCGAAGGGCCCAGCACGGCCACAAACTCGTTTTTGCGGAAGGAAATATCGATCCCCCGCAGCGCCGGCACCGTCAGTTGGCCGGATACATAGTCCTTACAGATGTTCTTAAGCGTCAGCATGGCATACAACCTTTCAAAAAAATGAATTATCATATTATATCACGGCCATTATAAACTCTCTATAAACTCCCGGCTTTTTAATCATTTTTTAATCCGTCCGGTTGCGCGGGCTTGCGCTTCGTGCTATAATTGACCGGACTTTGAAATATTTGGAGGAATGAAGCATGAAGCTTGCAAATATGCTGGGCGACCGTTTCCGCGAAACGCCCGCCGACTGCCAGATCACCAGCCAGATCTTTATGATCCGCGGCGGGTACATGAAGCAGGTGGCCAACGGCATTTACAGCCTGTATATGCCCGCCCGGCGCATCGTGCGCAAGATTGAAAACATTATCCGGGAAGAGATGGACGCGGTGGACGGCCAGGAGGTTCTGTTTCCGGTGGTGATGCCCGCTGATCTGTGGCGGGAAAGCGGCCGCTATGACAAAATCGGCAGCGAGCTGGCCCGGTTCAAGGACCGCGGCGGCAACGACATGGTGCTGGGCATGACCCATGAGGAAGCCAGCGTGCAGCTGGTACGCGGCACGCCCAAGCCCGAATCCGCCTTCCCCTTCATGATCTACCAGATCCAGACCAAGTTCCGCGATGAGCCCCGGGCCCGCGGCGGCCTGATTCGCGTGCGCGAGTTCACCATGAAGGACGCCTATTCCTTCCATACCAGCCAGGAAGACCTGGAAAAATATTATAACCGCTGCTATCACGCCTATGAGCGAATTTTTGCCCGCTGCGGCGTGCCCGAGGTGGTGGCCGTAAAGAGCGACAGCGGCATGATGGGCGGCAGCATCAGCCATGAGTTCATGCTGCTCACCGATATCGGTGAGGATACCATCGTCACCTGTCCCGAATGCGGTTACCGCAGCAACATGGAGGCGGCGGACTGCATCGTAAAGAACGCGCCCATGGGCGAAGCGCCGCTGACCAAGGTGGCCACGCCCGATCAGAAAACCATCGAGGACGTATGCAGTTTCCTGCACACGGATCCGGTGAATTCGGCAAAGGCCGTGGTGTACCAGGAGAACCTGACCGACAAATATATCATTGTGTTCGTCCGGGGCGATCTGGAGGTCAATGAAACCAAGCTTCGCAACCTGCTGGGCTGCGAGATCCATCCCGCCGATATCGCGGACGGCCATGGCATTGTACAGGGCTTCATCGGCCCGGTGAACTTCCAGGGTGACGCCCGGGTGCTCATTGACAAGAGCCTGGAGGGCACCGATAACCTGGTATGCGGCGCCAACGAGGAAGGGTATCACTATACCGGCCTGAACCTGAAACGCGATGTGAAGTTTGACGGCTTCTGCGATGTAGCCAAGACCTACGCCGGGGCCATCTGCCCGGTATGCGGCAAGCCGCGCATCAGCATCAGCCGCGGTATTGAGGTGGGCAACATTTTCCAGCTGGGCACCAAATACAGCCACGCCATGGGGCTGCAGTACCAGAACAAGGACGGCGGCTTCAACGACGTGATCATGGGCTGCTACGGCATTGGCGTGGGCCGCCTGTGCGCTTCCGTGTGCGAAGTGCGCCATGACGATTATGGCCCCATCTGGCCCATCACCATTGCTCCCTGGCAGGTCCATCTGTGCGCCATGCGCGCCGATAAGCCCGAAGTGAAGGAAGCGGCCGATCGGCTGTATGACGATCTGCAGAAAGCCGGCGTTGAGGTCATTTATGACGACCGGCCGGTGAGCGCCGGCGTGATGTTCAGCGATGCCGATCTGCTGGGCGTCCCCGTGCGGGTGATCGTCAGCCCCAAGACCCTGGCGCGCGGCGCCGTGGAGATGGCCGCCCGCGACAAGAGCTTCCGCAATGACATAAATATCGATACCGCCTGCCAGGACATCGCCGCCACCGTGCGCGAAATGCTGGCCAAGGTGAACGACGTGGAGTAATACTAAAACCTGATTAAACAATACATCTGAAAACACAAATTTGACAGGGAAGGGATGCGAACGGGGGCGTTCTCTTTCG
>JAFUGB010000259.1 GCA_017469605.1 Clostridia bacterium | reverse complement strand
GATCCGTCCCAGGGCCGGGTCAGGTCCGCGTCCGGTTCGGCTATGGCAGCGGGCGCTGCGTCTTCTTCTTTCCGGTCGGAGGGCTGCGGAATCTTTTCCGGCGGATCGGGGTATTCGATGCGCTCGTGGAATACGCCGTTCAGGACCGTGGCGCAGGCATGGCAGATATCGTCTATATCCTTCAGCGTCAGCGGGCTGTTGGAGAGCTGGCCATCCTGCAGCTTCCCGCGGATCAGCTTAATGATAAAGGCTTCGATGGCGTCAGGGGTAGGGCTCTGCATGGAGCGCACAGCCGCTTCTATTGTATCGCACAGCACCACGATTGCGCCTTCTTTGGTGGAGGGCGGATTGGTGTCATACCGGAAGTTGGCGATATCCACGGGCTTCCCGTCCGCTTCCTTCAGGGCCTGCGAGTAAAAATACATCACCGGCGTATTGCCGTGGTGCTCCTGGATAATGCGTATGACCTCCCGGGGAAGATGATACTGCCGGGCAAGCGTTGTGCCGTCATGCACGTGGGAAATAACGATTTGCGCGGCGGTATACGGATCGGTGTCGATCAGCTTGTTGTCCTAGCCCAGCTGGTTGTCCTTAAAATAAAGCGGCCTGCGCAGTTTGCCTATATTATGGTAATAGCCGCCCACACGGGCCAGCAAAGGATTGGCGCCGATGGCTTCGGCGGCGGCTTCGGCCAGGTTGGACACCACGATGGAATGATGATAGGTTCCGGGCGCCTCCAGCAGCAGGCGATGAAGCAAGGGATGATTTGGATTGCTCAGCTCCAGCAGCTTGGTAGGGGTTGGCAAATTGAATATCAATTCAAGCAGGGGCTGGACGGCGACGCAAAGCACGCCGGCAATGCCGCCGCCCGCAAGGATCCAAAGCGCGTTGCGCAGCATGGAATCGGTGCTGCCGGTCATCAGGCCCAGGGCCATTATGACCGCAAACCCGCAGATCCCCGCAGCAACGCCCGATGCGATCACCCGGAGCCTGCCCGTGTGTTTGTAAACAACTACTGCGCCAAGATACCCGGAGCAAAGGCCGCAAACCAGGATCTGGATCATGGTGCCGCTGTAAGAAGTGCTTCCGCCTGCCGCGAGCGCGCTGACCAGGATGGCGATTGCCACGTTGAAGATCAGGGCGCATTTCAAACCCAGCATGGAGGCCAACAGAAGCGCGCACAGCGAAACGGGGGAAAGGTAAATGTTAAATATCCGGGCCGCGATGCACAGCACAAAGGATAATATGAAAACAATAAACAGCAGGATCAAGCGCTTGGCGTCATACACGATTTCCCTGCAAACGATCCGCAGCAGGATCATGGCAATGCTCATTACCAGGGCAACCAGCAGCGCGGCGCCCAGATAAATCGTTATACTGATGCTCGCGTTGCTGAGCAGGCCCATGCTGGAAAGCATCTCATATTGATAGCGCTCCACACGGCCCTCGCCCTTAACGACAATGTTCTGTCCCTGTTTGTAAATGACCGGCTCCACCTCAGCGCGGGCCAGCTCCCGCGCCGCGTCGGTCGCTTCCTGATCAATGACAATATTGGGCTGGATAATTTCATTCAGCACGGGCTGAACCACGTTTTGCAGCAGGCTGGTATCAACGCGGTAACCGACAATCTGCATGATGTTGCTGACCGCAAGGTATTCCGATCCTTCGATCACATAGCCGGACATCGTGTTTTGAATGGCATCGTATAAAATGGAATAAGTAAAAGCGAGATCCTCCCGCGTCGTATTAAGGAGGGTGCGAAGCTGATAGTCCCGCAAGTAAGGCGTGGTGATGATGGTGCGGGCGTATTCCAATTCTTCGGCCGTATAGCGCCGGGATGTGCTGTAATCCTCCAGCGTTTCGCTGTACTGGATTGCCGAATCAAGCTGGGAAAATATCTGGGTCAAATCAGAAAGGACGCTTTCCATCACGTCGTCTTTTGTGATGTAGGTGGGCGATACCGCGTCCGCGGCAGCTTGCCGCAGGGCTTCGGTGGTGATTTCATCCACCACATCCCGGGTTGCAGTAATGGTATTGGTGGGGACCATCCCTACGGATATATTGTAGCGCACAGGCGTGATGGCCACGGCGCAAAGCACGGCGGCCATGGCGATACCGATAAAGCTGATCAGTGTGCGCCAAGAAAACATGGCGCGATAAAACCGGATGGAGAGCTCCTTTGTCCGACGGAGCGTCCGCTTAAAACGGATCTGCATCAGGGAAACAGGCGGTCGGCTCATTTTTTGCCTCCGTTTTTCTCGTAGCTTTCATAGGCACGCACGATGCGCTGTACGAGTTCATGGCGTACAACATCTTTTGCGGTCAGTTCCACCACCGCGATGCCGCTTACATCGCGCAAAACCTCAATGGCTTCGGTAAGGCCGCTTTTCTTGTCTTTGGGAAGATCGGTTTGGGATATATCGCCGGTCACTACACAGCGGGAATGGGCGCCAAGGCGCGTAAGGAACATTTTCATCTGCTCCGGCGTGGCGTTCTGCGCTTCATCCAGAATGATAAAGGCGTCGTTGAGCGTGCGGCCGCGCATGAAGGCAAGGGGCGCTACTTCCACTGTGCCGCGTTCCGAAAGCTTCTGATACGCATCGGTGCCCATCAGATCATACAGCGCGTCATACAGCGGACGAAGATAGGGATCGACCTTCTGGGACATGTCCCCGGGCAGGAAGCCCAGCTTTTCACCGGCTTCCACCGCGGGTCGGGTCAATACGATGCGCTCAATTTCCTTGTTTTTCAGGGCGACGACGGCCAGACACATGGCCAGGTAGGTTTTGCCCGTACCGGCAGGCCCCACCGCGAGCGTCAGCTCATGGTTTCGAACGGCATCCACATATGCGCGCTGGCCAATGGTCTTGCTGCGTATGGGACGGCCGCGGTGGGTGAAGGCGATCACATCGCTGTCCCTGAGCTCGTCCAGCCGGGCAAGATTGCCTTCCCGGGCCAATTGGATGGCATAGCGGATGCGCATGGGATCGATGGCTTCCCCATGCGACATGAGCGAAAGCAATTGCTCCACGATTTGCTCGGCAAACTGCACGTTTTCCGGGCTGCCGGAAAAGCGCAGTTCCTGGCCGCGCAGCATGGCTGTTACATCAAGCTCCTGCTCAAGCACGGTCATATTTCGGTCATTCATGCCAAACAGCTTTTGATAAGCGTCAATATTTTCAAGTGTCAGCAGCAATTGTACATTATCTCCTAATCGGGTATCTGCGGCGCGAAACGGCCGATGTCGGCAATCAGCTCCGCAGTAGCGGTTGCCTGAATAGTATCCCCTTCTATCATACTGAAATTCAGCCATTTGTCAATAATCACATCGTTTTTCCCGCATTTTAAAAGCAGATGGTGCATCGCTAGCCGCCCGGCTTCCTCTTTGACCGCTTCCATATTTCGTTCCTTTTCTTCCAAATATATTTCTGTATAGCGTGTTTTGCTTACCCAAACCGGGATCCAGGCGCCGCCCACGGGCTGATCCCTGCTTTCGGCGTCAAAGGTAAGGAAATCCGGCGTTTCCGGCGGGAAAACGGAAAACCAGGGCGTTAAAATGTTTACGGTATCAGCGGTCCTGCCTGTGGGGAGGCTGGCGTATTCCGCCGCTTCCACTGACGCGTCGGCGCTTTTCCAGGTGCGAGCCGTTATTTTTCCCCGGGCCTGTACGGATATGACGCTGTCGTCCGGACCGTTTCTTTCAGCGCCTCTGATCAGCACCTGGCCTTCCCGAACCGTTTCTCCCGGAGAAACGGCGGCCGTTCCCGAAAAGACGTCAATGGTTTGTATGACGCCATCGCAGGCGGCGACAATATTTCCTTTTTTGCCCGGGTCCGGCGTATCGGGGAACGGGATGCCTTCCGTAATGTCAATTTTCAGGGAAAAGCCCTGGATTTGCGCCCGGACCCAGGTGATGTGCGGCAGGCGGAAAAGCAGATCCTCGCAAAGCTTATTGAGATTGATATTATTTTTATAGCTCCCTGCGCCGATCCCCTGTTCCTGCAGCCATTGATTTATTTCGCCGCGGTAAATCCCAGCGCCGGATATTTGGATATTCCAAATAAATTGCAAAAGGAAAAAGATAACGCAGCAGGCTGCGGCCGCGAACAAGCCAAGAAGGCGCCTTTGCCGGATTGTCGCCAGGAATCGCATTGGACCGACGGCGGGAAGTTCCTGGAGCGAAAAGCCGCGCTGTTCAATATATTCCCTGAGCGCTCCGCATTGGCCCACAGGAGCGGAAAACTCCAAGCAATGCGCCTTTGACCGCCGAACATTATACAAAGAAAAGCCCTGTGCTTTGAGCACTTCCAGGAGCTTTTCCAGGCCGGTGCCGGAGACGGCGAATCTTTTTCTGAGATCAAACATTTACAAACTCCAAGGAGGAAATTTCCCCGAAAACGATCATATCCAGGTTTCCGTATTCGCTGATTTCAAGCGCGTGGCCGGTAACTGAAATATACCCGTTGCCCACCCGGACGGTGAGCTTATCCCTGGTGTAACCGATGATGCCGTGGTGCTTTTCGATCAGCAGATGATTCTTGCCGGAAAGGACGATGCGCGGATCGTCTCCGGACGCGCCGGAAGGAAACAGATAATTTCTGAGCATAAGAAAACCCCCTACGCATTGTATGCGCAGGGGGCAGAAGAATGAACAGCGGTTCTCAGATTTTAAACTGAGCGATATCGCGCTCCAGATCGTCGCAGGAATCGGTATAGACTTCCAGGGAGATGGGGCGGCCCAGATCCAGGGAAAAGATGCCCAGGATGGATTTGGCGTCCACCACATGACGGCCGGCGCGCAGGTCCATATCATAGGGATAGCGGTTCACGATGCTGACAAAGGATTTGACTTCTTCGGCAAAACTCAGTTTGATCGGAATGGATTTCATTATCGTTACGCTCCTTTGTGAGTGATTAATTTTCGCTTTTATTATAATGGAAACGGAGCAGAAAATCAAGCGTTATTGCAAAGCTTTTCGTAGGAAACATCCAGCCGGCGCAGTGTTTCATCTTTGCCCAGAAGGTACGCGATTTCAAAAGCGCCGCCCGGCGTGGAATTCAAACCGCTGATGGCGATGCGCAGTGGCCAGAGCACGGCGCCGTTCTTTTTCCCGCTTTCGGCAATGGCTGCCATTACGGTATCATGGATCACGTTTTCGCTCCAGTCCTCGATGCCTTCCAGCACGGGCTTTACCATCCGCAGCGATTCCACCGCCACTTCGGGATTGGTCTTCATTTTCTTGTTATTATAAAGCCCAATATCATATTCCGGCATCTCGGCCAGGAATTTCACCATGTCGGGAACGCGGTTGAATACCTCTGTCCGGCTCTGCATCAATTCAGCCAGGCGGCGGTAATCAAGGTTTTTGCCCGAAAGCACCTGTTCAAACCAGGGGGTGACCATCTTGAGATATTCGTCAAACGGCATTTTGCGAATATATTCCGCGTTAAACCAGGTCAGCTTGTCCATGTCAAAGATGCCCGGCGCGTTATTGAGCCGCTTGATGTCAAAAGCCTGTACCAGCTCGTCCATTGTGAAAAATTCGCGGTCGTCGCCCGGATTCCATCCAACCAGCGCCAGATAGTTGATCAGCGCCTCCTTCAGGTAGCCCTTTTCAATAAAATCGCTGTAGTAGGCGTCGCCGTCCCGCTTGGAAAGCTTATGCTGCGCGTCGCGCATTACGGTGGTCAGGTGAACGTACTGGGGGATTTCCCATCCAAAAGCCTCATACAGCAGATTGTACTTGGGCGTGGAGGACAGGTATTCCATGCCGCGCATGACATGGGTAATGCCCATCAGGTGGTCGTCGATCACGTTGGCAAAATTGTAGGTGGGCATGCCGTCGGCCTTGATCAGCACCATATCGTCCAGCGTGTCGTTGGGGAAAGAAAGGTGACCGAAGACCACGTCGTCATAGGTGGTTTCACCGGAGGTGGGCGCGTTCAGGCGGATCACATAGGGCAGTCCCGCGTCCAATTTGGCCTGTACTTCTTCCTTGGTCAGGTTAAGGCAATGCTTATCGTATTTGAACACCTCTCCCCGGGCTTCAGCGGCGGCGCGGCGTTCGTCCAGCTCTTCCTTGGTGCAGAAGCAATAATAGGCGGCGCCCTTTTCCACCAGCTGCCTGGCATACGGCAGGTAGATATCCTTGCGGTCAGACTGCACATAGGGGCCGTAATCACCGCCTACATCGGGGCCTTCATCCCAAACCATGCCGCAGTCCCGCAGGGTGTTATAAACCACCTCGGTGGCGCCTTCCACAAAGCGCTCCTGATCGGTATCCTCAATGCGGAGAATGAATTTGCCGCCCATCTTTTTTGCGTACAGGTAATTATATAATGCTGTGCGCAGTCCGCCCAGATGCATAAAACCGGTGGGGGAGGGCGCAAAGCGGGTACGTACTTCCATGAAAAAACGCTCCTTTGTTATTTAATGGTAAAGCTGCTCTTCAGCGTAACCACGCGATTATACACGGCGTGGAAATCTGTGCTGTCTGTATCCTTGCAGAAGTAACCGCTGCG
Organism: Clostridia bacterium; assembly: GCA_017469605.1. Taxonomy (GTDB): domain Bacteria; phylum Bacillota; class Clostridia; order Christensenellales; family Aristaeellaceae; genus SFMI01. The sequence goes on along the minus strand of JAFUGB010000259.1, from coordinate 318 downwards.
CAGGAACTGGAATGTATCGCCGGGCTTGGCCGAAATCAGGCCATGCTCGCAATATCCGTTTGTTACCTGCAGGGAATCGGGATTCAGGAAAGCGGTCACATCCTTTTTGGCTTCGGGAGAGGCGGTATCCCATTCCTCTGTCATCAGCTGGTCATAGAGCCTGGCTTCAAAGGCGGAGCAATCCCGGGCATTGACCCAGTGAATGGTGCCCTTCACCTTGCGATTGGCGCCTTCGCTGCCGGAGCGGCTGTTCAGATCCACGCTGCATTCCACATGATCGATGCTGCCGTCGGCGGCGTGCGCCACGTTTTCACATTT
>JAFUGB010000023.1 GCA_017469605.1 Clostridia bacterium | reverse complement strand
GGCAATAAGGACAAAACGATCCGCGCGCTGAAAATAATGGGCATATTTACGATTTTGGTCGCGGCATTTTTTCTGATGCGGCCTTCCTTGGAAAAAATCAGAATGTTTTCACGCGTATATACGTCCGTCGATACGTTTTTCGCGGGGAACAGTATCCTGGGTGTCAGGGAAAGGATGAACAGCATTTGCATTGCCCTTTGGAAGCGAAAACCGATATTCGGCAACGGCTGGTTTTACTTTTTCTACAGCCACAAGGGCATTCTCCATGGGGGAACCTATTCCCACGCGCACAATTTTGTGCTGGAGCTGTTGTGCGATGGTGGGATTACGGGGCTGCTCCTTGCGCTCAATCCAATTGTCTCCTCGATTGTCCAGAATATCAAAATGATCAAAAGAGGAAGGCGCAAGGACAAAAATGTGTATAAATTTACATTGGCATTGCAGGTGCTGTATGTTCTGGATTCAATGCTCCATGTGACCTTTTATAACCTGAATATGATCGGGATCTATTTTGTCATTATTCTATTGTTCCAGGCAAAAAGCGCCCAGCAGGGACGCGGCAATGGATGAACGGGCTGAATGGGAGGCTGGAAATACATGCGTGCTTTTTCTCCAAAGCGGATCCATGAAATACTGAACAGAAACCAATATGGATTGAAGGGCGTTCCTTCAAAACGAAACGCGGTAAATATAGAGGGATATCCGTTGCTGAACGTCGGGGATTCCTTGGGGCCGGCAATCGTTTCCTGGATGCTTGAAGGGCGAGGGCTGGACCCGGCCGCGCGGGTGGAAAAAACCGGGCATTTGATGACGGTGGGATCAATTGTGAGCTTCGGCCTGTTTGATGCCGTGATTTGGGGGAGCGGTATCAGGGACCCAAAGGCACCCCGTATTATCAGGCAAAAGAAAAAATATCTCCACCGCAGGTTTGATATACGGGCGGTGCGGGGACCGCTGACAAGAAAGGCGCTGCTGGATTCCGGATATAGCTGCCCGGCGGTCTATGGCGATCCGGCGATTTTGATGCCCCTGATATATCCGGCGGAAAATCACGGGAAAGGCCAGGAGATCGGGGTGATCCTGCATTATAAAACGGCCATTGCGCAGGCAAGCGGCGGTAACGGCGCGGAGCGGCTGTTGCCCGTGCCGGATGCGCTTACGCATCCATATCATTTGCGCTTTATTGATCCAAGGACAACGGATTATAAAACCTTTATCGATGCAATATGCCGATCAAAGCTTGTGATTTCCTCATCGCTGCACGGAATCATTCTGGCGGAGGCTTATGGCATACCGGCAATCTTTTTGAATTTCGGCGTGGATGAGCAGCAGACAAAATACGAGGATTGGTATTTATCCACAAACAGGAAAACGGCCTTTTGCACCTCGCTGGACGACGCGCTGCGTGCAAACGCGCCCCCATTGCCGGAGCTGTCCGCCATGCGGCGGGAGCTGATGGCGTGTTTTCCTTATGATTTATGGGAGGAATAGATAAATGAACCGGGGAAAAACGCTGCTGAAAAATACCTTTATTCTATCAATAGGGACATTTTTACCCAGGCTGGCCTCGTTTATTACATTGCCCATTTTGACGGGATGCCTGACCGCTGAAGAGCTGGGAACCTATGATTTGATCACGGTTCTGGTCTCGTTGCTTTTGCCTGGCGTTACGCTTCAGGTTCAAACCGCGGCGTTCCGGTATTTGATCGATGAAAGGGACAGCCAAGCGAATGCTTCAGAGATTGTATCAACCGTTTTTGCTTTTATTGTTCCGGTGGCCTTTGTGACGCTTGCCGTTTTTTGGGTTTTTTTGCCCATCCGCAATTCGGTGATCAAGCTTCTTGTCTGCGGATACTATCTGGCGGATATTGTTGTCAATACCACGCGGCAAGTGGCCAGGGGGCTCACATACGCCAGGGAATACACCGCCAGCGCCATCATAAGCGCGCTTGGCAAAATGGCGTTCGCGATCATTTTTATTTGGCGGATGAAGCTGGGCTTGCTGGGCGCCACGATCTCGCTTTTTTTGTCCTCGCTCCTATCCTGGGCCGTGCTGTCGTTCAGGATACGGCTTTTTCATTTGCTCCGCTTCAGGGCCGTCAGCGGAAGCCGGCTGAAAACGCTGCTTGGCTACTCCTGGCCCATGGTCCCCAATCAAATGTCCATGTGGGTGATGCGTCTGTCTGACAGACTGGTGATCACCGCCTTCATGGGCGTTTCATGGAACGCCGTATACACCGTGGCAAACAAAATCCCGTCGTTGCTTGACCTGGCGCAGAATTCCTTTACGATGGCGTGGCAGGAAAACGCCAGCGTTGTCTCAAAGGACAGCGATGTCGGCGCCTATTATTCATCAATGTTCAGCGTGATGTTT
>JAFUGB010000258.1 GCA_017469605.1 Clostridia bacterium | reverse complement strand
GGTGACGGTAATGCAGCCGCAAATCACGCCCGCCATGCCGCAGGCTGCGGCCACGGTAACGCAGGAGCGGCCGCCCGCTTCCAGCGATTCAAAGACGCTCCTGGGCGTAAAGCCGCCGTTTTTGCCCACGGCAGCGGCCGCCATCGCCCCGGCACGGACGCGGCCCTTGTTCTCCCTGAAATAACGGATGATATTATTGATCATACCCACGGCGATGGCCGCCAGGATGGCCACGGCGGCGGAGAACTGCATGGTACGGGTATTGGAGCACACCAGATAAATGAGCACAATCAGGGGCAGCAGCAGATAGGTTTCTCCGATCAGGCTGCGCATACGGGGCAGCAGGCGCTTATCGATGCCCCGAAGCCCCAGCTTTTTGGCTTCCAGGTGCACGGCAATGAAGATGCCCAGGAAATACAGCACGGCGGGCAGGATGGCCTTCACGATGATGGTGGAATAGCTTTCCCCCAGATAATCGGCCATCAGGAAAGCCGCGGCGCCCATGATGGGCGGCATGATCTGGCCGCCGGTGGAGGCCGCAGCTTCCACAGCGCCGGCAAACTCGGCCCGGTAGCCTGTCTTTTTCATCATGGGAATGGTGACCGAGCCGGTGGTAACGGTATTGCCCACCGAGGAGCCCGATACCATGCCGCACAGCGCCGAGGACACCACGGCCACCTTGGCCGGGCCGCCGGCGAAGCGGCCGGTGATGCTATTGGCAAGATTGATAAAGAAGTTGGAAACGCCGGTCTTTTCCAGGAACGCGCCAAAGATGATGAACACCACGATATATTTGGAGCATACGCTCACCGGCGTGCCCAGGATGCCGTTATCGCCATAGAACAGCTCGTAGCTGGTGCGCTGCAGGGTTTTGCCGCTGTAGAAGGTATAGGCCACAAAGAAAGCGGCCACAAACAGGATGGGCAAGCCCACGCTGCGCCGGCACAGCTCGGCCAGAGAAAGGATGCCGATCACGGCAACGACGGTATACAAAGGCGTGGTCAGGATGACCTTGAGCCTTGTATTGAGGATGGCGTGCGCGTTAAAGGTATAATAGAAGAACGCGCCCGCCCCCAGCACCATCAGCAGGATATCATACCAGGGCAGCGAATTGGGCTTCACATGGCTTTTACGCGCCGGAAAGGTAAGATAGCCCATAATGATCACCAGGCCCATAAAGCTGGTCATGCGCACCTGCTCCAGGAAATTGGCGAACAGCGTCACATAAATGCAGAAAAGCGAAAACGCCGCCAGGATACAGCCCACAATGACCTTGGGCGTCCCCTGCCAGATGCGCACGTTGGACTCCCGGTCAAATTTCTTCATAACGTTTTCCAGCTCTTCCGCCGTTCCCACGCTGGTATCGATCTCGGGCGCGGGCATGGGCGCGCTTTTCTTCTTTGCCATGATCAAGCTCCTTCCCTGTTACAAAGACGGGGCTGCGGTACAGCGCCACAGCCCCTCCCTGGATCGTACAAAACTGTTATCAGTCCGCGGTGGCCACGGCGATATCATGCTCGGCAAAGAACCGGGCCGCGCCGGGATGGTAGGGCAGGCCGCAGTTGGAAGCATACGCCAGATCAAGCTCCGCGCCCTTGGCGTGCGCTTCGGTGATGGCGGCGGCATTGTCAAAAATGGTCTTGACAATGGTATACGCCTGATCATCGGTCACATCGTCATTGGCGATGATGGTGGCCATGATGCCCACGGTGACGGTATCGGCATCGATGCCCTCATAGGTACCGGCCGGGATGATGCTCTTGGTGTAGGCCGCGGAGATCTCCTGGAGCTTCGCCACATGATCGTCATCCAGGTTCACCAGATATGCGCCCTTGGTGGTGCACAGGTCGGTCACGGCGGGGGTGGGGGCTCCAGCCACCACAAAGGCCGCGTCGATCTTGCCATCCTTCAGGGACTCGGCGGAATCACCAAAGCTCTGGTACTGGGGATTGATATCGTCAATGGTCAGATCATAAGCCGCCAGGAAATCCAGGGCGTTAAAGTATACGCCCGAGCCGGCGGAGCCGATGGAAACGTTTTTGCCCTTCAGATCGGCCACGCTCTTGATATCGGGATTGCAGGTAATAAGCTGCACGGTTTCGGTATATAAAGCGGCCAGGGCGGTGAAGCTGGTGATCGCCTCGCCCGCGTAGTTATTGAGGCCGTTGTAGGCGTAGCTGGCCACGTCGTTCTGCACCAGGGCCAGCTGGGCGTCGCCCAAATCCAGCAGGTCTATATTGGCCGCCGATCCATTGCCGGCCACCGCCGTAACGGAAACATCGGAATGATTGGTGATATACTGCGCCAGCACATTGCCAAAGGCGTAATAGGTACCAGAGGTGCCGCCGGTGGTGAAGGTCAGGCCGTCAGCCAAAGCGGAAAACGCGGCGCCAACGAGCGTCAGGGTAAGCACAACGGCAATCAGCTTTTTCATTTTCATTTCCTTCTTTCCGTCCGTTTTTCATGCGCTTCACATTTTGTATACTGGATACAATGAATGAAGTTGCATTTACTATACAACAGGTTTATAATATATGCAAACACAAATTTATCAATAAAAGATATTTGTGTTTATCAATATCTTGGAGGCGCGGACATGAATTCATTCCATGAAATGCAGTATGTATATGAGGTTTTCCGGCACCAAAGCTTTTCCAAGGCCGCGGAGGCCATGTTCATCAGCCAGTCCTCCCTGAGCCTGATGGTAAAAAAAGCCGAAGCGCGAATCGGCAGTCCCATTTTTGACCGCAGCACATTGCCCGTCACACTGACCGAAACCGGAAAGGCCTACATACGGGCGGTGATGCAGATCATGTCCATTGAGCAGGATTTTCAATCGGAAATCGGCAATATTGAAAGCCTGGTCACCGGAAGCCTGGCGCTGGGCGGCACAGCGCTGTTTACCTCCTATGTGCTGTCGCCCTTGCTTTCGTCCTTTTCCAGCCAATACCCGGGCATTGACCTGCAGCTGCACGAAGCCCACACCCCAGCCCTGCAGCAGGAGTTATTGAGCGGTACGCTGGACTTTGTGGTGGACAATGGCGATTTTGATCCTTCGCTGTTTGAACAAACGGTCTGCGTGGAGGAGGAGCTGCTGCTGGCCGTGCCAAGGCATTCTCCCCTGAACGAGCTGGCGGCGGCGTACCGGGTACCCCCTGACGCGCTGAGCGGCGCGGGCATTCCCGACGGGCATCCGGAGGTGCCGCTGCGCTTTTTTGAGGAAGCGAGCTTTCTGCTGCTCAAGGAGGGCAACGATACCCGCGCCCGGGCCGACAGGCTGTTTGCCGCCGCCGGCTTCCGTCCCCGCGTGCGGCTGATGACCGACCACCAGATCGTTTGCTATCACCTGGCCGCCGACGGCATGGGCTGCACCTTTTTAAGCGAAATGCTGGCCCGCCGGGAGGCTGCCGCCGACCGTTTATGTTATTATCGCCTGCCCCAATATATCGCCCGGCGGCACATTTCCCTGTTCTCCAAGAAAAAGCGGGCCATGACTCCGCCCATGAAAGCTTTTACAGCGCTGCTCCCCATGCTGAGAGAATGATGGAAAGCCCCGTTTTGAGGGCATAAAAAAACAGGAAAATTTCCGATGGAACAAGCAAGCCTGTTCCTGAGAAATTTTCCTGCTTTCTTCTGTGGGCTTTAGTTTATGTGAGGTAAAGAAATAATAGAAGTGTAAAGCTTTTTCTATGCCCATTCTGCGCTTGCGCATTGCGCCGGATAGTTCAGGCATTACGCCGGCAAATCTATGTACTTTTGAACGGCCTTCAAGAAGCAGTCCGCGTTGGCCATGTCCTCCTCTGCTTTGGAAAGCTCCGCTTCCAGCTTGGCCCCGCGGTCTTTGAGCTGCTTCTGCTCCGCCTCGTAGCCGCCGGACAACTCCGTAAACCGTTCATCTGTGATCCGTCCCGGCTGTGCTGTCCTCATACCCTCTTGATTGTCAGTGCTCTGACTACTTGTATTTTTTCAACAAGTGATTAAAGATGACAATGCCAATGATTCCTTGAAACAATAGGTAGCCGCCTAAAAAGGCCACGATCAGGACGGAATCCCTTACGATATCAAGAGCGCCTAATATCGAGAACACGAGCATCGAAATGCAGATAGTGTGAATGCCCAGCACATACGCATACCGTCCAGACTTATCTCGAAGTTTTGTGTTTAATTCATCGCGCTGTTCAATTTCAATCTCTGTTTGCCTTTCCAGATACCTTTCTCGGTTCTTTGGACTGCTCCAATAGAAATATTGGCAGATCATCCCGATGCCCGTAGCGATTCCCGCGCTGGCAAGCCCGAAAAAAATGCCACCAATCTTACTATCAGAATGGATTGCAATGCAGATTGCTGAAATAAGAAAAACCGCCCCAACAATGGTATACAGACCGCCAGTAATTAAGTTACTCTTTTTCATGTATAGCGCTCCTTTCGTGTATGAAGATGTCCTCAATGCTTTTTCCAAAAAAATCCGATATTGCAAAGGCAAGATCCAAAGACGGGTTATATTTTCCCGTTTCTATCGAGCTGATAGTTTGTCTTGAAACTTTAAGGGCCTTTGCAAATTCTTCTTGGTTCATGCTCAAAGATTTTCGTAATTCCTCAACTCTGTTTTCCAAGAAACTCACCCCTTTAACGACAAGGTTCCTTTACATTTTCATATTATCACAGAAAAACGCTGTTGTCAAGGTTCCTTTACATATTTATTGAACTCTTTACTCACAAAGAAAAATTATGGATAACAAAAGCAGCAAATCTTTTTAGACTTACTGCTTTTGTGCCACTTCGAGGGGTGGCGGTTATTCAGTTTTCATGGAAAGAGGACTGCGGCATATTTACCTGTCGACCTCTTGATTACTGCTTATTCTTTCTTGGAGAGCGGAATCCAAAGCTCCATCTTATAATCAGGGCTGTACATATCTCCTGCGGAATAGACCTCAAAGTCGGGCGTTCCCGCGTGCATATAGCCCTGCTCCGGTAAAAACACTTCCATAGCGTATTTCCAGCCCTCGTGAATACAGCCGGGAACCGGCCCCTTTAACGACAGGACAGCATACGCGGCTTCCTTGATCTCCATGACCTCAAGTTCCATTTCCCTTGCCTTGGAAACGTCGCTGACATGGTAGCAGGCCATATAGTTGATCCTGCTTGGGTTTTCCACATCAAAGCACATCCCGTAGCTTTGACCGTTCCCCAAACGAGAAAGGGTGTCATGATCGTACTTTTCGTAGAGCTGATCCCAAACCGCAGGACAGGACGAGGACTCGATATTGTCCCATTTGATTCCGGCTACTGCAAATCCACCTTTCTTTTGGATCTTCACGTCCATGTTTTTTCCTCCTTTTACGCTGAGCGTTAGTTGAATGGGAGAAACGACCCGGTATGCTTCTCCGCTTCGTACTTCCGTAGGCGTAACGTGATGAAAACTCTTAAAGGCATTCGTGAAAGAATCCGGCGATTC
>JAFUGB010000257.1 GCA_017469605.1 Clostridia bacterium | reverse complement strand
CTCCTGCACCTTGGGGCGCTTCGGGAACCAAAGGCTGGTGTAGGCAAAGAACCCGCCGCCCAGCATGGAATGCACCATCTTCACGTTGGGATATTTGGTAAAGAACCCGCTGAACAGTTCCCGGCCAATGGCGGTGGCCTGGTCGATGCAGCGGCCGTAGCTGCGGCGCAGGTTGGTGTAGGCCGTCAGGCTGTCGTACTGCACGGGCACCGGCATGTGGTGGACGTAGCAGGCGACGCCCCGTTCATTCAGGTAGGCAAAGAACGGCGCGAAGGCCTCGTCGTCCAGGTACAGGTTGCCATAGTGGGCGGACAATTGCAGCCCGCCAAAATGGAGCTCGTCCAGGCAGCGGTCAATTTCCTTGAATACGGCGGGTGTCCCCTGGGGCGGCACCACGCCCAGGCCCGCCATGCGCCCGGAAGAACGCTGGATGTGTTCCGCCATGCCATCGTTGAACAGGCGGCACATATCGAGACTCATCCATTCCTGCTGGCAGGAGAGCTTCAGCACGGCCCGGTCGACGCCGGCCTTGTCCATGTCGGCCAGCTGCTTTTCCAGCACGTAATCTCCCTGCACGTAGTTCAGGTTTTCGCTGCCCACGGGCTTTTCGATCACATACTGCTTCAGGCTGTTATTTTCATTCAGATATCCCTTGATGCCATACTGGATCGGGATTTCAGCCAGGAATTTTTCAGCCAGTTCTTTGTTAGTAAATAACTCTTCCGGGAACCAATACAGGTTGGCGTCGATCACTTTGGCCATGATACGCACCTACCTTTCATTTGTTGTCAAAGATTTTGTTGATATCGTACACAATGGCGCAGGGCGGCGTACCATACATGCGCTTGGCGGTTTCCTGCTTTTCATTCCAGCGCACATCCTCGATCTTGCCGTCACTGCCCTTCTTTTGATGCTTGGGGCCATCGCCGGGATGGGGCAGCTTGCGCTTCCACACGATGCGCCCCTGCTCGTCTCGCTGCTGCCAGTTGTTAAAGGGCGGGTCCTGCTGGGGTTCACCTTCCGCGCCGTTCAGCACGGCCTGGCAGTTATCGTAAATCTTTTGCACGATATCGTCTTCCGCCCTGCCCGGGCCGCCCCATACGGCATCGTAATCCTTTCGATGGGGCAGCAGCTTTTCGCTGAGCCGCGCCCAGTTTTCCACCGTGGTGTTGATGGGCTTGCCAAAGGGCATGCCGTATTCGTCGCCGGTGAACAGCAGACGGCCTGCTTTGTCCAGCAGCACGATGCTGCCCACGGCGTGGTCGGGCATTTTGAATACCAGCAGGTCGCGGCCTTTCAGCGGGATGGTATCGCCGTCCTCCACGATCTGCACCTCGTAATTCCGGGGGAAATAAATGCCCTCGAAGCTGGGGAAGGGCTGCGTGGCCAGGGGAACCGATTCCGCCGCCATGTACACCAGGTCGAAATATCCGTCGTTGGCGGTGTGGTCAAAATGGTGATGGGTATTGATGATACGGGGCACGTCGTGGCCGATCAGGCTTTTGCAGTATTCCCGGATGTTGCCCGCGCCGTAGCCGGAATCGATCAGGATAGCGTCGCCCTCTTCCCCCTCCAGCAGGTAGGAAAAATCGCCATCGGAGAGGATTTGCCACGTTTTCGGCGCAATCTCCTTCACCCGGTAATAGGGCTCGCTCATGGGCGTGCGGTTGCCCTCCTCGTCCTCCAGCAAAATATTGCTTTTGCAGGAAAAATCAAACGGTTTTACATCGGTCATGGTCTTGTCCTCGTCTTTCTGAAATGGGGCGGAAGGAACGCTTCCGCCCCAAATTGGTTTACAGAATATCCTGGTTCAGTTCCCGCGCGCGGCAGCAGGAGATATAGTGGTTGGGCAGGATCTCCTCCAGCTGCTGGGGCTGCCGGCACTGCTCCGTGGCATAGGGGCAGCGGGGGG
>JAFUGB010000256.1 GCA_017469605.1 Clostridia bacterium | reverse complement strand
TTTGGTTCTTAATCGTTTCAAGTTGTCTTGAAGCATCGTAGCACCTCCCTTTGCTTCCCGCCTGAATTGTAGTCTTAAAACTTCGTTGCTTCAAGCAATGAATATTAACATGTATGGATTTTCGGGAGTTGCTTAACCTTTGAAGCAGTATATTTTAGGTTTTATAAACGAACACAAGAATAGCGGAGCAGCGTGGCTTTTTGTCTATCGTTTTGCTGCCTGTTTTTTTCATACACAAACATCTCACAAGGTGTATTGGGATCATGCATGGCCCCGCTGCCGATCACGCGCTTTTTTGCTTGTCCCGCGGTGTTTTTTCCAGCTGCTCCGGGGCGTTTTTTTACTTCAGTATCCTCCAATATGGGCCGTTCCGTTTATCCGGCCGCGGCTGTCGCGGTAAACGCAGCCCCGGCGGGGACTCATCCCGTTTCGCGGGGAAAGGATGGATTTTGCCCGGACAAAGCGCATAGAATCAGAACAGGATGCCGTAATATTGGTCGTATACTTCGCGCACGTTGTGGATGTGCTGCTGCATCAGCTCCCGGGCTGTTTGGGCGTCGTGGTTGCGCATGGCTTCCAGCACGGCGCTGTGCTCCTCAAGGGAGTGATCGCTGCGCCCGGGGATCAGGATGGATTTGGAGTTGTATTTTTTCATTTGGTTTTTCAGCTTTGTCAGCATTTCCACAGCCATGCGGTTGGGACAGGCGTCGTAGATCACCGTGTGGAATTCCCGGTTCAGCGCCGAATAACCCAGCAGATCGCCCGCGGCTTTGCGCTGGGCCATCTGGTCAATCTTGTTCTGCAGCAGGGCCAGGTCGGCGTCCGATATGACGGGCGCGGTCAGGCTGGCCACAAAGCCTTCCAACACCTCGCGCAGCTGTAAAAAGTCCAGCACCTCGGTTTTGGAATAACTGCGCACCCGGGCGCCCTTGTTCTGCTCTATGCTCACATATGCATCGTTTTCCAGCATCAGCAGCGCCTTTTTAATGGTATTGCGGCTGACGGAGTATTCTTCCGCCAGCGCGGCCTCCCGCAGGTTTTCGGCGGGGGAATAAAAGCCTTCGTCAATTCGTTTCTTTAATGATTCATAAACATGGGTGGTCTGATTTTGCACAGCCATAAAAACGCCTTCTTTCGCGACGAAATTGTTCAACAATAGATTATAGCAACAAATGGCCGCTCTTGTCAATTGTTTCCCTTTTCCACGTTTTCGATTGTGTGGGGGCATGACTATTTTGGTAAAAATTCAGATAAAAATGAAAAAAACTGTTGACAGGGCACAGAATATGTGCTATGATTATGACAACAAAATTGCTCAACAATCATGATGAAAGGTTGTGCTGAACATGGAATTCTCACCTGAAGCGTTGGAACTGATCAAAGGCGCATACGACTTGCACGTGCATTCCGCGCCTGATGTGCTGCCCCGGAAAATGAACGATATTGCTATGGCTGCGCGCATCAAGGACAGCGGTATGGCCGGCTATGCCATCAAGAGCCATTTCTTCTGCACCAGCGAGCGTGCCGAGCTGATGCACGAGCTGTATCCCGAGGTGGATTACGTGGGCACCATCACGCTGAACAGCTCGGTGGGCGGTATCAATCCCACCGCCATGGAAATGGCGGCCCGCAGCGGCGCCAGGCTGGTGTGGTTTCCCACCTGCGATAACGAGCATGAGCGCGCCCATACCTTCAACGGCGATCCCAACAAGAAGCTTCCCTTCTGGGCACAGATCATCATTGAGATGAAAAATGCCGGCATTGAAGCGCCCACCATCAACCTGCTGGACGAAAACGGCGAGTTAAAGCCCGAGGTGCTGGATGTGCTGGATATCCTGGCCAAGTATAACGTCATTCTGGCCACTGGCCATATCTCCCATGAAGAAGCCTACAAGCTGGTGCCCGAAGCGGCCCGGCGCGGGGTGAGGAACATTGTGATCACCCATGTGGATTTCCCCACCACCTTCTACAGCGTGGAGGATCAGAAAATGTTCGCCTCCTATGGCGCCAAGATGGAGCATTGCTATACCACCTGGGCCACCGGCAAGTGCGAATGGGCTACCACGGTGGATATGATCCGCCAGCTGGGCGCCGAAAACGTGATCCTGGGCACCGACCTGGGCCAGAAGACTTCTATCTATCCCGATGAGGGAATGGCTTCCTGGGCGGAAAAGCTGCTGGCCGAAGGCTTCACCGCGGAGGAGATCCGCACCATGATGGTTACCAATCCAAGAAAGCTTCTTGGTAAAGAGTAAGAGGAGGAACGACCCATGATTGCTGGAAAGAAAATGCTGGTTGTAAGCGCCCATGCCGCCGACTATGTATGGCGCAGCGGCGGAACGATTGCCAAGTACATCAAGAACGGCGCAGAGGTGCATGTGGTTGTGCTCTCCTTTGGCGTTCGCGGCGAGAGCAACGACCTTTGGAAAAAGGAAGGCGCCACCTATGAAGCTGTTAAGGCCGAGCGCTTTGAGGAAACCAAAGCGGCCGCCAAGATCCTGGGCATTGAAAACATTGAATTCTGGGATCTGCCCGATTATCCCATGGCGCCCGCGCTGGACGAAGCCGTGCGTGAGCGCCTGATCCGCAAGATGCGCGAAGTGCGTCCCGATATCATCCTGACCCATGATAAGAACGGCGAGGACGTGCTCAATCCCGATCATAACGCCGTGAGCCGCTTCGTGTTTGAATGCAGCATCCAGTCCAACAGCAACGGCGTGCGCATTGAGGGCACCAAAACCACCAAGCAGATGCGCCTGTTCGGCTTTGAGCCCCATCAGACCGAGCTGAGCAAATTCTTCCCGGGTTCCCTGATCGATATCACCGAGGTGTACGATCAGAAGGTGGCCGCCATGAAGTGCTTCAAGGCCCAGAGCCACCTGATTGAATACTATACCGAGCGCGCTTTCCTGCGCGGCAACCATATCCGCCGCATCTCGGGCAACCAAACCTTCAAGTATGCCGAGTGCTTCTCCAACTTCTTCCCCGTGGCGGGCGAAGAGCTTGTCTGATTCAGAACCTTATTGCACCGCAATAAAATATAGGAGGAAAACAAAATGAAAAAGGTATTCGCGCTGATCTTGACCCTGTGCCTGATTGCCGGCACCTGCTCTGCTTTCGCTGACAGCCTGATCTTCGGTACTGCCGCCACCAGCGGAACGTACTACCAGGTGGGCGCTGCCATCGGCACCGCCGTGCAGAACGCCGGCGTAGCCGTCAACGTGATCCCCACCGCCGGTTCCAATGAGAACGTTGCCCTGGCGCAGAGCCTGGATATCGACATCGGCATGGCCAACTCCGATGCCCTGTATGGCGCCTATCATGGCGAACTGACCTATGCCGACGCCGGCGCCCAGGCCATCCAGGAGGTGGCTGCTCTGTATTACAGCCAGATGCATATCTACACCAAAGACGGCAACGGCATCGAATCCGTGGCCGATATGAAGGGCAAAAAGGTTTGCGTAGGCTCCCAGGGCACCAGCTGGCTGTACATGGTGTGGGACGTGCTGGCCGCTTACGGCATCACCGAAGCCGACATCACCCCGTCCTACATGAACTATGCCGAGTCCTCTGAAGCCCTGGCCAACGGCGATATCGACGCGGCCTTCCAGGTGGGCGGTTATCCGCTGGCCGGTATCCAGCAGAGCGCTTCCACCACTTCCTTCAAGTTCATCGGCCTGCCCCAGGACATCATTGACAGCATGCTGGAAAAGTATTCCTATGCCATTCCCGCCACCATTCCCGCCGGCACCTATGAAAAACAGGCCAACACCGAGGACGTGAACACG
>JAFUGB010000255.1 GCA_017469605.1 Clostridia bacterium | reverse complement strand
GGAATAACGGGGCTGGTGAATCAGGCAGGGCGTGCCCAGGCGCTTGAGCTCCGCAATGGCGGCGCGCGCCTGGTCCGGCCGGTAATTGCTGAGACCCACATACAGGGCGCGGCCCGAGCGCACAATATAATCCAGGGCGCCCATGGTTTCCTCGATGGGCGTTTCGGGATCGGGCCGGTGATGATAAAACACATCCACATAATCCACATGCATGCGCCGCAAACTCTGGTCCAGGCTGGAAACCAGGTATTTTCGGCTGCCGTGGTCGCCGTAGGGCCCGGGCCACATATCATAGCCCGCCTTGGTGGAGATGAACAGCTCGTCCCGGTGGGTATGCCAATCCATATCCATATGCCGGCCAAAGTTCCGCTCAGCCTCGCCATAGGGCGGCCCGTAGTTATTGGCCAGGTCAAAATGCGTGATGCCCAGGTCAAAGGCTGTGCGCAGCATGGCCTGCTGGGTGCCAAAGGGCGTGATATTGCCAAAGTTGTGCCAAAGCCCCAGCGAGATCAGGGGCAGCCTGACGCCGCTGTTTCCGCAGCGGCGATAGTTCATGCGCTGGTAACGGTCCTCCGCGGGCGTGTACATACGCGCTCCTCCTTTTGCCTTCCATGATGCTTTCATACAAGGAGTATACCATGCTCCCGGCTTTTTTTCCATACAAAAAAGCGGGAGACAGATTTCCCGCCTGTTCCGCGCTTTTCGCCCTGTCCGGCAAAGCTTGCCCCCGTCCGGGCGCCGGCGGGGATACAGCAAGCTTATTCAATGCCTGCCGCCCGCATTTCCTCCATAATTTTTATGCCGCTGGATGTGCCAAGCCTTGTGGCCCCGGCCTCCAGCATGGCCTTCGCCTCTCCCCAGGAGCGGATGCCGCCCGCGGCCTTCACCTGCACGTCGGGACCGGCGTACCGCTTCATCAGCGCCACATGCCCGGGCGTTGCCCCCGCCGTGCCAAAGCCTGTGCTGGTCTTCACAAAATCGGGCTTGACCCTCGCGGCAATCTTGGCCGCCGCGATGATCTCCTCCTCGGTGAGGTAGCAGGTTTCAAAAATCACCTTGCAGCAGATTCCCGCCCTGCGGGCCGCGGCCACCATGGCGTCCATTTCAGTCTCAATATAGGCGTAATCATGCTCCTTCAGCTTGCCCACGTTGAGCACATAATCAAACTCCTGGCAGCCGTCCGCGATGGCGTTTTCGGCCTCGGCCACCTTGGTGGCCACCGTGGTCTGGCCCAGCGGGAAGGCAATGGCCGCGCCGGTCAGCACAGCGCTCCCTGCCAGCATCCGCCTACACATCTTGACAGGATAAGGATTGATGGCCACCGATTTAAAGCCGTATTCCCTCGCCTCATCGCAAAGCCGCTGAAAATCCTCCTCGGTGGCGTAAGCCTTCAAATTGGTGTGGTCGATCATGGCCGCCACCTGCCGCGTAGTCCATTGCATGCCTGTATCCTCCTCCCAGCCCCTTATATTTTCAAGCTTTTATTTTTCGAGCTTTTTTTGCGTTCTCCTGCGAAGCTTAAAAATTTCCGCGGCCAATTGCAAACCGCGGGCGGAACAGGATTTGCCAAGGCTGATAGGCCACAAAATGCGAAAAAACACATGAAGCGCCCAAGTTTAGGCCAAAGATTGAAGGAAAATCGTATTTTCTTTTTTCCCGGTCTTTACCGTTACCTTTGTTTGCTTTACGCTTTTTAAACTTTTCCGCACCCAAAGGGGACTGCCACTTGCGCCAATTTGTTATCGGCGTTTTCAGGCACACCCTTTCGAGGGTTATTGTATACTTTCATCGTTTTCTTCATTGTTTTTTATTTGCGCTGCTAATCGGAGTAGTGTTGTGTTCAACTTTTCCAGTTTATCATTTTGTGCGCGCAGTTCATTCCTAATATCTTCTTCCTCAGTATTAACAGAAAATATGGTCATGTAATTATTTAATCCGATTTCAAACGCATTTTGATATTCTTTATTGCCACTTTTAAACTTTATAACTCCCTTGGCAGGCATAAGGTCTTCTTGACCTCGTATATCATTCTTGCCAAAGAATATATCATAATGTTGCCCAATACCAATGACACATTCTTTTCCCTTTTGTTCTTCAATCAATTTTTTGAATGATTCTTTTAAGCATGCAACAAATTGCGGATCAAAATCAATAGTAACATGCTCTGCAATTTTAGCCCCGTGATTTGTAAAGCGCAGTCCAAAGAAAGACCGCTTTTCGTAGATCAGTTCTGTGGTAATATATGGTTGATTGTTTTCTTCAAATTGTCGCTTCATTTCATCAACCTGCATTTTTGTCGCTTTTGCAGATGATTGGTTTGCAAGCATAATACATATTGTTGCAGCAACATAAATAGCCGTAATAATTACCATGAGCCAATCAGTTATCGTGGATGCATTCATTCTATCAAATCTCCTTGTATTCAGGCAGCTTATCCACCAAATCCAGGGTTTTCAAACTCATACTGATAATGGAAATCAGCAGGTCGAAGATATACTTGCCGCCCGCATAATCGTTGGGATCATTGCGAATACCGCTTGCCTTATCCACCGTGACCTGATACTTTTCCATAATCCATTCAATAGCGGACATGCCGTTGATGATGTAGTCATACGCACGTTCAGGAATGCCCGAAATGGTAATGTATGGATTGTAGATGATGGTATCTTTCTTTTCGGTCTTGCCCTCCTTGGTGAACCGCATCTTCTCCACAGTGTAGTTTTCCACCGTCATATTGATGGTCAAGCCCAGGGCGGCAGGGTCAGCGGGCTTCTCATAATGCAGGTGCAGGTCAGCCAAATCCCTGCCAAGCTGCATCCAGTCATAGAACTTATCCAGCGTAGGAATGCGCGGCAGTTCTTTGGAAAGATTGTCGGCATACTGACCGATATAGTCTTTGCTATGCAACACTGCGTACACATAGTAGAAAATATCCTCTTTGGACACTTTGCTGCCGTATAGCTTCTGGAACTTTTTCAGCGCCGCATCAGAGATGGCATAACGCTTCTTGTATCGCGACTTTTGCTCACCTTCGCTTGGCATAATGTCGAACAATGTGACTTGTGCCCCATCGGCCTTCTCTTCATCATAAAGATACATCGGGAAACAAACCGCATGTTCCAACATTTCATCGTTCTGAATACAGTTTGTTATTAGAACAGAAAATGGCTTCTTCGCTGGTGAACCGGATGTGCAAATGATAAGGTTCTGGTATTCTGCATCGGGGAAGATAGAGTTCCATCTTGAAGGATACTCTATCACATTGGTATCATAATACAAGTGCTCCTTACAAAATGGACGCAACATTATTGTGCGAATCTCATCGTTGTCAACCAGTTTGGTCTTATTTACAAACAGTCTATGAAGACCTCTTGACCAGCTAATTTTAGTGGGGTCATTGTTTCTCAATTCCAAAAGTATCTGCTCGGGGGCAGTTTCTTTTTGAATTAATGGTTCGCACCTTTTGATTTCACTATTATAAAACTCAACAAATCCTCCCATCCGGGCTTTCAACTTTTTTGGTGAATAATCTATGATCCAAGCATCACGCCTTGTTCCAAGCCCCGATGAAACATTGTTTGACCAGATGCTTTCCTTTTCGCTCTTTTTTCTGTCCGCTATTGCAATATAATTCACAAAATTTGGATTTCTCTGGTTCAACCAGTCTCCATTTTCATCTGGCGTAAGTCTTTCCCAGGATATTTTACTAATTGTTCCATATTTCTGAATAATATCAAGTTTCTGATCTTTTGAAAGATAATCACCAATGTCGTGATAGTGTACAAAACCATCTTTACGCACACCTTTTTTCTTCACAAGAATCGTGATACATACAGGTGTGCGGGAACCTGAACCGAAAATTTTGCCGCCCTCTTTGCGTGATAGTTCACCAGAAGTTCGCTGATTACCGCGAAGATTGAAACAATAAATCGCATTGAACTCTTCCAATAGGCATTTGCGGAAGCCATCAAGAGCGACAGCATCCAGCCATGAACCATTTGTTACAAATCCAATGATACCATTCTCTCCAATACGGTCAGTTGCCCACCTGAATGATTTGATATAAGTATCATAGGCTGCTCGCGCATTAACAGCATGTGATTTTTCAACATACGTCCTTGACACAGAAAGGTCAAGTTTAGGATATGTGACATTCTGATTGTTGTCATTTGCACTCTTTTGACCGACAGAGTATGGCGGGTTGCCGATAATCACGCGAATTGGCGCGGCAAGTTGTTGTTCCGCACGATAAGAATTTTTCTGAAAAACATTCATTTGTTTTTCATCGGTATAATTCCCATCATCATCTTGTGCACGTTCACTCATTTCAAAAGTATCAGTCAATACAATGCCTTCAAAGGGCGTGTATTCCTCCGCCTGATAAAGTTCGTGGAAGGTTTTTTCAATGTTGATGGCGGCAATATAATACGCCAGAAGCACAATTTCATTTGCGTGCAGTTCCTTGGTGTATTTATAGAGCAAATCTTCCTTGCGAATCAAGCCGCTGCGCAGTAATTGCACGATAAACGTGCCTGTGCCTGTAAAGGGGTCAAGCACATGGACGTTCTTATCGCTCAAACTCTGACCGAAGCGGTCTTTCAACACTTCATCCACACTGTTGATGATGAAGTTGACCACCTGAACAGGCGTGTAAACGATACCCAGCTTGGCAACCTGCTTTGGCAGCGCATTCTTAAAGAACTGTTCGTACAGTTCCAAAATGACTTTTTGACGCGCCTCTGCGTTATCTAAATCCTTGGCACGATCCTGAACACTGTGATAGAATTTATCCAGGGTTTCTTGTTCTTTTTCCAGCGCGTGTTCATGCAGGGTGTCCAACATGTCCTGCATGATGATGGACACTGGATTGTGCTTCACAAATTCATAGTTGTCGAAAAGCGCGTTGAACACAGGCTTGGTAATCATGTGTTCGGCAAGCATTTCGATGGCGTCTTCTTCGCTGATGGTCGGATTAAGATTGCTGCGCAAGCCTTCGACAAACATCTGGAATTTCTTTGCGATTTCCTCTTGCTCCAAGAGTATGCGAATCTCATTGATGT
This sequence comes from Clostridia bacterium, assembly GCA_017469605.1. GTDB lineage: Bacteria > Bacillota > Clostridia > Christensenellales > Aristaeellaceae > SFMI01. The sequence goes on along the minus strand of JAFUGB010000255.1, from coordinate 2,689 downwards.
GGCGGGCGGCAATGTCGGCAATATCCTTCGCCCAGGTTTCCCAATACTGACGGCTTCCGCACTTTTTAACGATTTTCGCATAGATACAGTTCTTCCAGTTTTCAAGCTCGGAAAGATCCATCGTAAGGTTGATAACGGTTGGCTCCTTATACCCTCCATCATCGCCTTCTTTTTCTTCGCCACCAGAAACACCAATGATGCTGATATTGTTTGGCTTCTTTTTGTTCAGTTCGATTTTGTTGATGGTGTTGTTGAAGCGGTCATCGTGTGCACGAAGGGCTTGCAGCACGTCCCACACAATTTTATACTTTTCGTTGTCCGCAAGGGCTTCTTCTGGCTCCATACCAGCAGGAATGCCAATAGGAAGGATGATGTAACCATACTTCTTATCGGCGGTCTTACGCATGACGCGCCCGACAGACTGAACAATATCCACAATGGACTTGCGCGGGTTCAGGAACATGACCGCATCCAGCGCAGGCACATCAATGCCTTCGGACAGGCACCGCGCATTGGACAGCACGCGGCATACATTTTCACCAGCGTCAGCTTTCAGCCAATCAATCCTATCCTTGCGGAACAAGGCGTTGTTTTTGCCGTCAACATGGTCTATTTCCACGGTGACTGTCTTATCGTCATAGCTATGGATTTTGTATTCGTCCTGTATGGCGGTCAGCATCGCCTTAAACTTCTTGGAACCCTCAATCGTGGACGTGAAGGCGACAGCGCGGCGCATCGGCGTGGGGTCAGTGGCAAAGCCCTCCTCATCCACCTGATACAATGTTTTCTTGGAAAGCGCGTTCAGGCACCCCACGATTTTCACACTATCATCCAGGCTCAATTCATTGTTACTGTCAGTAATCAGCTTTTGCAGCGCACGACTTACATAGTTTTCATCCACCGCCATGACCAGCACTTTGTAATCCGACAGCAGCCCCAGTTCAACCGCTTCGGAGAAGCCCAGCCGATGCAGTTCTTCACCATAGATGGTTTCATCATCCATAGAGCAGAGCACAGCATTTTTATTGCCTGCCTTTTGCTTGCTCTCGTCACCATAAATGCGCGGCGTAGCAGTCATGTACAGGCGGCGCTTGGCTTTGATGAAATCATTATCATGAACCTTCACAAAGCTGCTTTCATCTTCATCAGCCAGCGTGACGCCTGTTGTCCTGTGCGCTTCATCGCAAATAATCAGGTCAAATTCAAAACCAATCTGCTTTTGCACCTTGGCTACAACATCAATAGATTGGTAAGTGGAGAAGAATAGCTGGAAACCTCCATCATTATTTTGTTTATATCTTACAGCAAGTGCGTGAACATCGGTTGTGGCAGGAATTATTGTATCTACAACAGAATCGCTGCTTGTTGTTTTGCTTGCCCTGGGATCAGAGCAAATGGCGTAAACATGGAACTCATACTTACATTGTGCTGACCACTCTGTAAGAGACTGGTTCAATAGTGAAATAGACGGCACCAGGAACAACACGTTGCCCTTTCCGTTAGTCATCGCTTCGGCTATCCGCAGGGACGTGAATGTTTTGCCTGTGCCGCAAGCCATAATCAGCTTGCCCCGCTCAGCAGTGGCAAACTTGTTGACCACATCATCCAGCGCCGCCGTCTGGTGGGGACGCAACACTTTAAGCTGGCTGCGCTGCATCTTTTCAGGATTGGTCAGCGAAAAACTCTTCCAGTCAATAGAAGAATCCTTCAAGTCTTTCAGACGCAGGCGATTGACGGGCGGGTTTTGCCCGATGATAGTATCTTCGGCGGTCTGGCTCCACTTATCGGTTGTGGACACAATCAGGCGTTCCGCAAACCAAATGGGCTGACCATTCACCGTGAAGGATTTACCAGACGCAGACAAGAACGTATCAACATCATCTTTTGATACGCTATGGTTTTCATCATAGAACTTGCACTGGATAGCGCAGTATTCGTCAGTGCCGTAACGCTTGGCAACAAGGTCAATTCCCGAATCATGCTTGCCGCCGTTGTAGGGAAAATCAACCCACATCCAAACGGTTTCATACTGTTCGGAATACAACCTGTCCGTCAGCAGGAATTGTTTGATCAATTTTTCAAAACGTGTACCCTGTTCACTTTTGTTGATGGAAAGGGCTTTCAAGTCAAACAATAACTGTTCAAATGCTTCCATGCGCTCACGCTCTTTCTGTACTGAATATCAACGATTTTCGGCTTTTATCTTACCATGAAAGCACCTCTTTTTCAATCAGGACAGCAAAGAATCGCACAGTATTCACTTTATAAACTAAACAGCGGAAACGCTCGTCGCGCTCCCGCTAATGCGAATAGTAGCGAAAATAGCCAACAATTCCCAACTGGCCATCTTTATTCTAACAAAGCTTTTAAGGTCGACCAGTTAATGCGAATTGAGCCAAACAATACTTCTCTATTAAAAGTCTTCAATCCTGTTCTTACTCCCTCAATAGCAGCGATTTGCTCCTTCATCTGTTCGTCACCGGATGTGCCAAAGAAAAAACGCAGCAAACATTAAATCTGCTCTCCCATCAAAGGATGAAGCCGCCTGTTTTCCGCCCTGAATCCTGCAAACTTCCCCCAAAAACAGCAAGAAACCTGCAATCTCTTGCAGGTTTCATGGAGCTGATGGGCGGATTTGAACCGCCGACCTCATCCTTACCAAGGATGCGCTCTACCGACTGAGCTACAT
>JAFUGB010000254.1 GCA_017469605.1 Clostridia bacterium | reverse complement strand
CAATACATGAAAGGCTTTCATGACCCCAAGCTTTTCCAGGCCGCCGAATTCGGGATCGGCCTGAATGAAATTTCCCAATGCAGGGGCGTTTCCTATATCGAGGATGAATCCGCCTACCACACCTTCCATATCGGCATGGGCCGCAATATCACCCTGGGCGGCCAGCAGGAGGCCGCCGGACATTTCGTCATCTTGACCCATCGTCCCACCATTTACGCGGGCGAAGTCATGGTTATGAAGGATGGAAATATCATTTAACGTATCGCTTTATGCGGCAGCTTTCCGCTTGCATCCATATCCGGCTTTGAACGTGGGCATGCTCCACGTTTTTTATTTTCAGGAATCCTTCAAAAACGGCATCCGAAAAGAAAGGAAAAGTACAAGTTGCAAAAAAGCTGAAAATATCATATGATGGCGATGCGCGCATGAATGAACATGTGCAGCATTAGCAACTATTATATGGAGGGGAGAACCACATGAAGAAACTGCTCAGCCTGATTCTCGCCATGACGCTCCTGATCGGCGCGTCCGCAATGGCGGAAGCCCTGCCCGCGGAAACGCTGTTCACGCCAGGCACCTATGAAGCCGAAGCTCAGGGCTTTGGCGGCATGGTACAGGTAACCGTCACCGTCGCCGAGAATGAAATCACCGATGTCACCATCGTGGGTGAAATGGAAACGCCCGCCCTGGGCGGCGTGGCCGTCGGAACCATGGGTGAAGCCATTGTGAAGGCTCAAACGCCCCACGTGGACGGCGTGTCCGGCGCTACCGTTACCAGCGCCGCTATTATCGCCGCCGCTACCGAAGCGCTGGAAGCCGCCGGCGCTGACATCGCCCTGTTGGATGAATACCGCCGGGACGAAAGCGAAGACGTGGTCAAGGAAGAAAAAACCATTGAAACCGAAATCGTCATCATCGGCGCGGGCGGCGCAGGGATGACAGCCGCCATCATGGCCCAGCAGGCGGGCAAGGATTTCGTGATCCTGGAAAAAATGCCCTATGTAGGCGGCAATACCACCAAGGCCACCGGCGGCATGAACGCCGCTGAAACCCTTTATCAGAAGGAACAGGGGGTCGAGGATTCCGTTGAATTGTTTGCCCAGGACACCATGGTCGGCGGTCACAACATCAACGATCCTGATCTGGTGAATACCCTGGCCGCAAAATCCGCCGAGGCCATCGACTGGCTGGATTCCATTGGCGCCGATCTGCCCAAGATTTCCTTCTCCGGCGGCGCTTCCACCAACCGCATTCATGCCCCGGCCGATGGCAGCGCCGTAGGCAACTACCTGGTGGATAAGTTCTCCGAAAAGCTGAAGGAGCTGGGTGTTGAGGTAATGCTGAACACCAAGGCCACCGAGCTGATGGTGGAGAACGGGCAGGTCGTCGGCGTGAAAGCCGAAGGCCCCGATGCATACTACACCATCAAATCCAAGGCCGTGATCCTGGCCAGCGGCGGCTTTGGCGCTAACCTTGAAATGATCGCCGATTATCGGCCCGACCTGCAAGGCACTGTGACCACCAATGCCCCCGGCGCTACCGGCGATGGCATTGTGATGGCTCAAGCCGTTGGCGCGGCGCTGGTCGATATCGAGCAGATCCAGCTGCACCCCACCGTGGAGCAGTCCACCTCCATGCTGATCACCGAATCCGTTCGCGGCGACGGCGCGATCCTGGTTAATCAGAACGGCGAGCGCTTCACCAACGAGCTGCTGACCAGAGACGCGGTATCCGCCGCCGAATTGGCTCAGGAAGGCCAGTATGCTTATATCATCTTTGATCAGCATCTGCGCGACAACCTGAAAGCCATCGAAAAGTATGTCACCAACGGCTTAACGGTGCAGGGCGATACCATCGAGGCGCTGGCCGAGCAGCTGAACATCCCGCCTGAAACCCTCGCAAAGACCCTGGCGGACTGGAATGAAGCCGTAGCCACCCAAAATGACGCGCAATTTGGCCGTACTACCGGCATGAACGAAAACCTGACCGTGGCTCCCTACTATGCCATTCAGGTGGCGCCCGGCATCCATCACACCATGGGCGGCGTCAAGATCAACACCTCCGCCGAGGTCATCAACACCGAAGGGAACGCCATCCCCGGTCTGTTCGCCGCCGGTGAGGTGACCGGCGGTGTGCATGGCGGCAACCGTCTGGGCGGCAACGCCGTGGCCGATATCGTGATCTTTGGCCGTATCGCTGCGGAAAGCGCCGTAGAATTCGTCAGCAAATAATATCGACAGGACTTTTTAAGGCAGCACCGCACAATTAAGGCGGTCAGATGGCTCATGGATTTTTCGTTCTGATGAAGCCGTATGGAGGGAGGCGTAGCAGCGCTACGGTGACCGGAATGAGGCAATATCAGAGCGGAAAAGACAGGTGCCAGGTGCGCCGCCGCATTGTGCGGTGATGCCTTAAGAAATACGCTTAGCTTCAAGAAGATCGGCCCATTGCGGTCGATCTTTTTGATATGAATCGAATTTCAAGGGCTTCTTCTGTTTGTCTATCTGCCTGTCCATACAGATCTGTGCCTTTCTTCTTTGGCTTTTACAGTTTTCAAACTATGCCATATCTTTGCCCAAAATTTGCTCCGAAATTTATTTTACAGGCAGGAAAAAAGAATACTTATATGGAATATAGAGATTTGGGCTGAGTTGGTTTTCTTCGGAATTCAAATAGAAGCCCGGTCACCATGAACCTGTTAGAACGGAGGATATCACATGGATGGACTGGATTCGCTGCAAGGTATTCAGCAACAAAAACTGGACATTTTGCAGGGCAACAAGGAACGCGTGCAGAAGCAGCACGACGACGGGAAAAGCGCGGCCCGTGAACGCATCGCCAAGCTTCTGGATGCCGGCAGCTTTGTAGAAACAGACGCCTTCAAAACCGAAGGCAACGTCGTCTGCGGCTACGGCACCGTCGCGGAGCGTCCTGCCTATGTATTCGCGCAGGACTTTACTTCGCAGGGCGGCGCCTTCGGCACTGCGCAGGCGGAAAAAATATTAAAGACGCTCGATCTGGCGGAGCTGACCGGCGCGCCCGTCATCGCGCTGCT
>JAFUGB010000253.1 GCA_017469605.1 Clostridia bacterium | reverse complement strand
GTCAAAATAGCACAGCAGGGCGTACCCACCGCTGTGGTCGGGATCGAAGCGTTAACGCCCTTCTTTATCCGGCAAGCGCCGGACGTACTGGTGGTCAGCACAGAAACGCGCCATCAGGCGCCGCAGGATGCCTACGAAACAGTGTATAAACTGGTGCGTATGGCATGCGAAATCTGGCCGGAGACGGCGTTGTATAAAAAAACCGATTCAGCGCTGCGGGGCAATGTAGGCGGTGAATTGGCCGCCATGCTGGATGCGGCGGGCGTTCCTTCCATCGCATATATTCCTGCACTTCCCAATCAGGGACGGGTCACCGTGAAGGGCTGTCAACTGGATCACGGACGACCTATTCATGAAACGGTGTTTGCAATAGATTGTTATGCTCCGGTTTTTGATGCGTATATCCCCCGGATCATTGCGGCGCAGACGGATATTCGAACGCTGTGCGTGCCTGTCGGCCGGGCGGGACAGAGGACGGAAACTGAAGCGGGAGAGAAAGAAATATGGGTGTATGATGCCGAAACGGCCCAGGACATGCAGACTGTAGCCCGGGCACTGAAGGCACAGGGGCGGCAGCGGGTTACGGCGGGCTGCGCCGGATTTGCGGAATGTTTGGTTTCGATGCTGGATTTGGAAGGAATGCCTGCCGATGTGAAAGCAGCGCGCGCAAAGCGGCTGTGTATGATTTGCGGTAGCGTGAACCCGATCACCCAGCGGCAGATCGATGCCGTCCGCCGGGAAGGGATGACGGTCATTCCCTTGCCTGCTGCCGCCATTTTGAGCCAAGACTTTGACGTGGAGCGGCTGATCCGAACGCTTTTGGAAAAACTGCCGTCGCACGATAGCTTTGCCGTAACGACTGCGGATATAAATGAACCCGAGGAAAAGATGGCTTATGCCCGTCGGCTGGGCCTGGGGCGCGAAGACGTGCGATGCACCATTTCCCAGCGCCTGGGACTGCTGGCGGAACGGCTTTGCGAAAGGGATAGGGATTTGGTTCCCATGCTGATCGGCGGCGATACGCTGTACGGCTTTTTGAAGGCGATTGGCGGCAAGGTGGTTCATCCGGTGAGCGAGCTGCAGCCGGGCTGCGTGATGTCCCGATATGTGCGGGATCACGAGGAAAGATGGATACTGACAAAATCGGGCGGTATTGGCGACGAGAAAATTTTGACAAAATTGCGGGATGCGTTGGAGGAAAAGGACGATGGCTGAAAATAAGACCGTGCTGGTCACAGGCGGCTCTGCCGGGATTGGCTTTTCCATTGCCTGGATATTTTTACGCCAGGGCGCGTCGGTCGTCATCTGCGATCGGGATGAAGCCAGGCTGGAAAGGGCCGCGGAAAAGCTGGGGGAAAGGTGCGTCGGCGTGCCGGGCGACGTGACCGACCCGGATACCGCACGGCGGATGAAGGAAACGGCACTGCGGGAATTCGGCGCTGTCGACGTGTTGGTCAATAACGCCGGCATCAACCAGCGCACGCCTTTCTTGCAGCTTCAGGAAGCGGATTGGCGGAGAATGCTGGATGTCAATCTGAATGGCTGCTTTCATATGCTTCACGAAATTTTGCCGTATATGGCGCAGCGGCGGCAGGGATGCGTGGTGAACATTTCCTCCTCCGCGGCGAAAACTCCGCATCCTACGGCAGCAGCCAGCTATGCCGCTTCAAAAGGCGCGCTGAATGCGCTGACGCGGCAGCTGGCGCTGGAGATGGCGTCTTTTGGGGTCCGGGTAAACGCGGTGTGCCCCGGGCCTGTCGAAACGGAGATGACCGGTCAGTGGGACGCGGCTTACCGGCAGAAAAAGCTTGCTTCGATCCCGCTGGGACGGCTGGGACGGCCGGAAGAAGTGGCGGCTTTGGTGGCTTTTCTCGCCTCGGATCAGGCCGGTTTTATTACTGGGGAAACCGTCAATATCAATGGCGGCACTTATATGGACTGATAGGACAGAACAGAACTGTATGCGGACTTGGCCGTTTGAAAGGAGGCGGAAAAAGCAAGGCGGCTATCCGCTGGAAAGAGACTAAAAATGAAGGAGGAAATCATATCATGAAAACTGGAACCCTGAAACGGATCGCCTTGTTATGCGCGCTGATGATGCTTTGCATGGCGGCGGTTCCCGCGATGGCGGAAGAGAAAACCACGCTGACGATGTGGGCGGCGCTGAACGCCAAGTCCGCCCGCTCTGTGACCACCAATGCCGATATCGTTTCGATTCAGAAAACGGAAGAGGCGACCGGAATTCATATCGAATGGACCGAGCCCCCAGTGGGTGATGAAGCTTCCCAATTTAACCTGATGATCGCCAATCCGGATAATTATCCGGATATGATCGCTTGGAACTGGTGGAACTATCCCGGCGGCCCCGAAAAGGCCATCAGCGATGGGATTTTGATCGATCTGACCCCCTACATCGACCAGATGCCCAACTTAAAGGCGCTGTATGAAAAATACCCTGAACTGAAAAAACAGTGCACCACCGATGAAGGCCACACCTATTTCTTCCCGCGCATCAACGGCGATGCGTTAGACCCTGAATACCATGCGCAGTCCTTCTGGGTCGGCCCCATTTATCGCAAGGATATTTTGGATGCGCTGAACCTGGCTGAGCCTGTCACGATTGACGATTGGTACACTGTGCTCACTGCGGTGAAAGAAAACTATCCGGATATGATCCCGTTCACTGCCGCCGGCGCGACCACTGCCAATACCAGTATATACACGCTGGCTTCCGTGTTCGGTACCCGGCCCAATCTGTATTTGGATCACGGTCAGGTGAATTTCGGCCTGCTGTCGGACGAATTCAAACAGTTTGTGGAGACGATGGCGAAATGGTATGAAGAGGAATTGCTGGATCCCGATTACCTGGCCAATTCCGCCAACGATCTGCGCACGAAGGTGACCAGCGGCGAAGCCTTTGCCTTCATTGGCGCGCAGGGCGGCAACTATGTTACCTATGCGCAGGTGATGGCGGTGGGCATGCCCGAAGCGCAGCTGCAAATTGGCGCTTGGCCCACCGGCCCCGATGGCGTTGCCTACACCTCCCAGGCCGGCGTTATCAACACCGTCAATGGCGGATTTGGCATCGGTATCACGACCGCCTGCAAAAATGTGGAAGCCGCTTTAAAATATCTGGATTACGGTTATTCCGACGAAGGAATCATGCTGAACAACTTCGGCGTGGAAAACGAAACCTATGTGTATGACGCCGACGGAAATATCCAATGGATGGAAGCCATCCAGGCGGAAATCGATGCTTCCTCTGTGGATGATGTGCTGGGCCGTTATCTGGTGTGCGGCATCACCACGTGGGCATCCCTGTGCGATGTGCGTACGTTCAAGCTTATGCGCACCTATCCCGGCCAGTATGAAGCCGGCGAAATTTGGGGCCAGGCCTCCGATGCGCTGGATTTGCCGCCGCTGACGCCCACCACCGATGAGAGCGGTATCGTGGCGCCTATCCTGAATAATGTGCAGACCTACCGCGACGAAGTGGTGGGCAACATCATCCAGGGCCTGGAGGGCATCGAAGCGTATGACACGATGGTGGAACAGGCCAAGCAAATGGGGATTGAACAGGTAGTAGAAATCTACAATGCTGCTTTGGTCCGTTACCAGGATCGTTAAGGTTCAATCGCCACACCCGGTGGTTTGCCGCCGGGTGTGGTTTCCCATAAGGGGAGAAGTGCATGAGAAAGGGCAATCAACCTTACAATGATTGCGTTTTCGCATGCACTGGACGAAAACAGGCAGGAAATGGAGGCGTATTCCATGACGCAGCAAACGGCCGCGCGCCGCCGTACCGGGATCGGCAGTCGAATCAAAAGGGATTTCAGGCAGCATTGGATGCTGTATTTGATGGCGCTGCCGATGATTGCTTTTTATTTGCTGTTTCATTATCAACCCATGTACGGCGCATCCATAGCGTTTAAGGATTTTATTCCGAAGCTGGGGATTCAGGGCAGTTCTTGGGTGGGATGGAAGCATTTTAAGTCCTTCTTTACCGACGTTTATGCAGGACGCATCATTCGCAATACCATTACCCTGAGCCTGGAGCAGCTGCTGTTCTCGTTTCCTGCGCCGATTATTTTGGCGGTTATGATTAACGAGGTGGGGAAGAAATGGTTCAAGAGTACGGTTCAGACGATGACGTATCTGCCGCATTTCATTTCCCTGATGGTGGTCTGCGGCCTGGTTTCGGAGTTCACCAATCGCAATGGCTTGGTCAATGATATCATTGCCATGTTTGGCGGAAAACGAGTAACGATGCTGCTCAAGCCGGCCTATTTCCGCCCGCTGTATATTATCAGCGGGATTTGGCAGGAGGTGGGCTGGGGATCGATCGTGTATCTGGCCGCCATTACCGGTGTGGACGAGCAATTATATGAGGCGGCACGGATCGACGGCGTTGGCAAACTTAAGCAGATTTGGTATATCACCATCCCGGGGATATTGCCGACCATTGTAGTGATGTTCTTGCTGAAAATAGGATCGATCATGGACGTCGGATATGAAAAAATCATCCTGATGTATAATTCTTCCACGTATTCAACGGCGGATGTGATTTCCACCTTCGTGTACCGCAAGGGAATACAGGAATATAACTGGAGCTATGCGGCGGCGGTGGGCCTGTTCAATTCGGCGATCAATTTCGTTCTGGTCGTTGGTGCGAATGCGCTGAGCCGGAGAATCAACGAAACCAGCTTGTGGTAAGGAGGCAGCGTATATGGCGAATTCCAGGCACAGCCGAATGACTCGGGGCGAAAGAATATTCGCATCTGTCAATGCCGTGCTGCTGATCGTGATCTCGCTGATGATGGTGTATCCGTTTCTGTATGTGATTTACGCATCGCTTTCTGACCCGGTGCAGTTTGCCCGCTTTTCCGGCGCGCTCCTGCGCCCGCTTGGGTGGGATACCGGGGCGTACAGCTATGTGCTGAAAAATCCCAATATCCTGATGGGCTATGAGAATACCGTCTTTTATGTGCTGGTGGGCACGGCGATGCAGATGGCGGTCACCATCCTGTCGGCCTACGTCCTGTCCCGTAAGAGGTATTTGTGGAAAAAGGCCCTGTCCATGTTTGTAATGTTCACCATGTTTTTTAACGGCGGCCTGATCCCCACTTATTTGCAGGTCAATGCATTGGGCATCGCGAATACGCGCTGGGCGATGATCCTGCCCAAGCTGATTATTACGTTCAACCTGATCATTCTGCGCACAGGCTTTGAAGCGGTGCCACTCAGCCTGGAAGAATCTGCCAAGCTGGATGGAGCG
>JAFUGB010000252.1 GCA_017469605.1 Clostridia bacterium | reverse complement strand
GCGCTGATCAGCCTGGTTTGGCATGTGACACTGGAGGGCTGGTTTGGCGCGGTGATATCGATTTTTATCATCAAAGCCGGTGTGGAAATGCTGGGGGATACGCTGGACAGCATCATTGGCACCCGGGCGGATAAGGAGCTTTCTGAGCGTCTGAAGAGCATCGTATGCGCATATCCGCAGGTGCGTGGCGCTTACGATCTGACGCTGCATAATTATGGCCCTACGCAGATCATTGGCTCTGTGCATGTGGAGCTGCCGGATGATATGCCCGCCCGGGAAATCCACAGGCTCAGCCGGGCGATTTCGGCAGATGTGTATAACCAGCTGGGGATCGTGCTGACCGTGGGTATATATGCCTCCAACGATTCGGAGGGTGAATCCGAGAGCATCCGGAAGCGGCTGAATGAGATTGCCGAAAAGTATCCGGCGATCCTGCAAATCCATGGTTTCTATTTTGAGGCAGAGCAGAAGATCGTCACCTTCGATTTGGTAATAGATTTCAGCGCTGACCGCGTTTCGGTGCAGGAGGCCGTCCACCGGGAGATCAGCCAGGCGTTTCCTGATTACCAGTTTCAAATTGTTCTTGATTCAGACTACAGCGATTAATGGGAGAGGTACATGCACTTATGGATCAGTTTGATGGTTTAAAGTTGGAAAATCAGCTTTGTTTTCCCCTGTACGCGGCGGCACGGGAGGTGATCAAGCAATATCATCCATTCCTTGAATCGGTGAACCTCACCTATACGCAGTATATCGTTATGATGGTGCTGTGGTCGGAAAGCAAGATCAGCGTGCGCGATCTGTGCAAAAAGCTGTACTTGGACAGCGGCACACTGACGCCCGTGCTTAAAAGCATGGAAGCCAAAGGCCTGCTCAGCCGCAGCCGCAGCAAGGAGGATGAGCGTGTCCTGATTGTGGAAATCACACCGGAGGGATATGCCCTTCGGGAAAAGGTCGTTGATATTCCGCTTCAGGTGGGCGCATGTATCCGCCTGGAGCCCCAGGAAGCCGTGCAGTTGTATCAGCTGCTGTACAAGGTGCTGGACGGCATGGAAAACAAGTAATATGCTTTTTCATCCCCATACATGCTGAGACAGAAAATGGGATGTATGGGGATGCGCGCTTCATCGCCGCCATATATATTGCGATAAGACGCATAAGGGCATAGAAAACGTTTCTTTTTATTATACGCAAAAAACGGGTCTATCCTGGGGATGACCCGTTTTAAATTGTACAGGCGTTTGATCAGCCGATCAGCATCATTACGATGGACAGCGCCACGAAGATGCCGGCGGAAATCTTGGTGGCCAGGGCCAGCTTGGCTTCCAGGGCGGCATTCTTGGCCTTGCCAAAGAAGCTGTCATTGTTGCCGGACAGAGCGCCCATGCCGTCGGATTCGCTGCTCTGCATCAATACGGAAACGATCAGCACCAGAGAGGTGAGGATCAGGCAAATGTTCAGAATAATCTGCAATGCGCTCATGGTAAAAACCTCCTTGAAATCAGCAGCTTATATTCTATCATAACCAAGGAGGAAATACAAGCATTTTTTCTTATTTTGCAATATTTTCTCCTGTTTTTCGCTCTTATCAGGAAAGGTTCTGGGCTTCCACCAATTGATCGCCGCCATACTGCTTTCTTAGGAGCGGTTTTTCAATTTTGCCTGTGGGGTTGCGGGGGACCTTGGCAAAGATGATGCGGCGCGGGCGCTTGTAACGGGGCAGTTTCAGG
>JAFUGB010000251.1 GCA_017469605.1 Clostridia bacterium | reverse complement strand
TAGAAGGTGTGGACTTCGCCGCTGCCATCCATCCGCGCCGCATCTACGATCTCCATGGGCAGCACGCTCTCCATATATTGCTTCATGTAGAAGAACACGATGGGCGCCGCAATGCCGGGAAGGATCAGTACCAGATAGTTGTTGGTCAGCCTGAACTTATAGCACAACTGAACGAAACCTACCGCCGACACTTGGCTGGGGATGACCATGATGGCCATGATGAAGGTGAAGGCCAACTTCTTCAGCTTGAAATCATAGGCGTGGATGCCATAAGCGGTCAAGGCGGAAAAATATGTAGTCAGGATCGCGGTACAGGCCGCAATCAGAAAGCTGTTGAGCAGGCCGCGGGGAATGCTGATGGATGCATCGGTCCACGCGTTTTTCAGGTTCTCCAGCATGTGACCGCCGGGGATCATGGTAAAGCCGCCCTGAAGCTGCGCGTTGGAGCGTGTGGCGTTGATGATCAGCATATAGAAGGAGAACAGGCACAGGATCGCCAGAAAGATCAGAATGATATAAACAACGACGCGCAGGACCGTCAATTGTGTCTTGGCCCGACGGCTGTTTTCAGAATTGCTGCTTGTCATACTGTGCACCCCCTTAGTCCTTCTTGGTCAGCGAGCGGTAAACCACCATGCTCAGCAGACCGGTAATGATAAAGATGATAACTGAGATCGCGCCGGACATACCATAATTCTGGCTGCCGCTCAGATAGCTGTTCAGATACATGATCAGCGTCATGGATGTGCGGTCCGGCATGCCGTTGACGTTGGTCAAGACCTGCGGCACGTCGAACATCTGCAGGCCGCCGATCATAGCTGTAATAATGGTGTAGACCAGGATGGGCATCAGAAGCGGCAGTGTAACCTTGAAGAAGGTCTGAACAGAGCTGGCGCCGTCCAGATTGGCCGCCTCAAACAGGTTCTGGTCGATGCCCATAATGCCCGCCATCAGCAAAATGGTGGTATTGCCAAACCACTTGAGGAAGTTCATCAAACTGATCAGTCCGCGAACCGTAATGGTCTTCGCGAAAAAGTTGATCGGTATGTCGCTCCATCCCCAGGCCTGTATCAGCTGATTGACCGGCCCTACATTGGAAAACAGGGTGAAGAACAGCATAGAAAACGCCGAAGCCATGATCAGGTTGGGCATGTAGATGACCGTCTTGAAAAACTGCTGCCCTTTGATCTTCAGCCGGTAGCTGGTAAAGAAGATCGCCAACAGCAGCGCCACAACGATCTGCGGCACGGCGCCAAGCAGCCAAAGGATCATGGTGTTGGCGGCATATTTCAAAATACCGATCGTGCCCGCCTTATCCGGGGTGAACAGCTTTACATAGTTTTTCAGTCCCACGAAATTGGGGCCGATCTGCGTCAGACCTTCCCGATAGTTTTCAAAAAAACTGTTGTAGATCGTCAACAGCTGCGGGAAAAGGGTAAAGACTGCATACGCGATGAAAAACGGCGCGATAAAGATATAGCCCCATTTGGCGTAGCTTATGCTTCTCTTCTTTTTCATGAGAACGAATTCCTCCCGGTGCTTTCTTTTTCTCCTCACAATGTGCCGCAGCCGCGGCAAACTCTTAGCAGCGCTTTTAAGGAACTGAGGCAAGGCAGCTGCCTTGCCTCAGTAAAAAGCTTAGCTTAAAAATGCGATTTCGTCAAGTCAGGGGAGAACGATGGTGGGATAATTCTCTTCGATAACCTTGTACCAGTTGGACAGAGCGGTCTCCTTGTCGACGGAGCCCTGGCAGAACTGACGGAAGTTCTCCTGGAGCTTCTCATTCAG
>JAFUGB010000250.1 GCA_017469605.1 Clostridia bacterium | reverse complement strand
GCTGACATCCAGGCGGATGATGAGGTGGATATCATTAATCCCAACCTCCATATCGCCACCCTGGGTGAAGGCGCTAAGCTGCACATCTGGCTCACCATCGATATCGGCCGCGGATATGTGTCCGCCGACAAAAATAAAACGCCGCAGATGCCCATTGGCGTCATCCCGGTTGACAGCATTTATACCCCCATCCGTAAGGTTAACTATACGGTGGACGATACCCGTGTTGGCCAGGTGACGGACTATGACAGGCTGACGCTTGAAGTATGGTCCAATGGTTCTGTGCTGCCCGATGAGGCCATCAGCATGGCCGCCAAGATCCTGCGCGATCAGCTGGAGCTGTTCGTAGGCTTGACCGACCAGACCATGCCCATTTCCTTCCCCGATCCCGAGGATGATAAAAAGGAAAAGGTGCTGGAGATGACCATTGAAGAACTGGATCTGTCCGTCCGTGCCTATAACTGCCTCAAGCGCGCCGGTATCAATACCGTGGCCGAGCTGGTGCAGCGCAATCAGGAAGACATGATGAAGGTTCGCAACCTGGGCAAAAAGAGCCTTGAAGAAGTAGAACAAAAGCTGCTGGCGCTGGGCCTCAGCCTGCGCCCGTCTGACGACTAACGTTTCCGCCCGTTCGGGCGTTAAGGAGGAAACCCCATGGCAACGCAACGTAAGCTGGGCCGTACGGCCGATCAGCGTAAGGCGCTGCTGCGCAACCAGGTGACCAACCTGATCTGGTATGGCCGCATTGAAACCACCGAGGCTCGCGCCAAGGAAGTTCGCAGCATCGCGGAAAGAATCATCACCCTGGCCGTCCGTGAGTATGACAAGACCGTGGACGTGCAGAAAAAGTTCCATAACGATAAGGGCCAGATCGTGGAAGAAACCGTTACCAACGATCTGCCTGAAAAGCTCCATGCCCGCCGCCTGATGATGGCCTATCTGTATGACCTGAAGGAGCAGAAGCAGGCCGGCGAAAGCAAGAGCGAATACAAAGAGCGCACCAAGGATAACAAGCATCCCGTGGTGGAAAAGCTCTTCCGCGAAATCGGTCCCAAGTACCGTGCCCGCAACACCGAAAAGGGCTGCGCCGGCGGCTATACCCGCATCTATAAGCTGGGTCCCCGCCGCGGCGATGGCGCCGAAAAGGTGATCATCGAGCTGGTGTAATTAATTTGCCGCTCATTGAAGCGCCCCGGGTTTTCCCGGGGCGCTTTGTCGATCAATGAACCGTAAAAGCGGCAATCGAAAAGAGTAACGAAGTTTGTTTACCCCGATCCCGGTATTTCCTGGATGGGTGTCCAGAGACCTTAAGCGGGCCCTTTGGCGCGGATTCAGGGCAGCGCGGGCTGACATTCCCCCGCAAATTCCAGGTTGTTTATAAGAAAGGCACGCTTACTCATCGCCCGGTGGGGGGAGATTCGTGCGCCTTGATTGTTGATAACAGAGCGCCCAAAAGGGATACGGTTAAAACCTCCGCGGTCTCGATCGTATTCCTTTTTTACAGCTTTTATGATCCCGCCTTTGCGGCCAGCAGCAATTGTTCCCGATCACAGGGCAATTCCCCCCGAAGCACCTGCCGGTGCAGCGCATTCAGCGTTTGGCCGATGGCAGGGCCGGAAAGCCCCAGCGCTTTCAGATCATCGCCGGAGATCGGAAGCTCGCGCAGGCGCAAGGGCAGCCCATCGGCCAGCGCTTTTTCCATGCGGGCGGAACGCTCAGCCGCTTCCTTGGGGGAAATGGTGCCGCAAGCCTGCTGCAGCACCAGCAGGCGCTGCATTTGCTCCCGGCCCATCTGGGCCAGCAAAACTGGGGCATCGGCCAGGGAAAAGGGCACATCCGCCCAATGAGCCAGCTGGCTTACCTGACCGTCCAGCGCCTTGGAAAGCTTCAGCGATGCCAGGCAGGCATGGCGCCGGCTTTCATCGCAGCCATGCAGCAACGCCGCCAGCCCCAGGGCATCCTCTCCGCCTGGCAGCCCTGCCAGGGCCTGGACGCCGCGGGCAAGGGCACAAGCGGGAAAATCAGGCATGGCGGCCAGGAAAACCTCGGAATAGGCGGCAAGCACCCGTGACGCGGCCGGGAAGCGTACCGTGCGGAGCAGCTCTTCAGCAATGCGCTCCCGGCTGACCAGGGCCAGCCGTCCTCGCAGCTGGCGCATGGCGCGCCCGGTATCGGGATCAATTTCAAAATTCAGCTGGGCTGAAAACCGAAGCGCGCGCAGGATGCGGAGGGCGTCTTCGGACAGCCGGGTGGGCGCGTCGCCCACGCAGCGCAGGATGCCTGCCGCCAGATCGCGCTGGCCGCCAAACGGATCGGCTACGCCGGAAGCGGGATGGTATGCCATGGCGTTTACTGTAAAATCCCGGCGCTTCAAATCCTCCTTCAGGCTGGGGGTAATCCGTACCGAGGACGGATGCCGTCCGTCCTTGTAGTCGCCGTCAGCCCGAAAAGTGGTGATTTCCAGCGACATGCCCCCCAGCAATACGGTGACCGTGCCGTGCTTGACCCCGGTATCGATGACGCGTTCCCCCGCAAAGCAGGCATGGGTCTCCTCCGGCGGACAGGAAACACAGATATCGTAATCATGGGGCGTGACATGGCGCATCAGGTCGCGCACGCAGCCGCCCACCGCATAGGCCTCATGGCCCCGGGCATTTACGCGTTGAAGCGCCTCCAGTACGGGAGCGGGCAAGGCAAAATCCATGGCGCATCTCCTTTCAGCATCGCTTTTATTATAGTACAAAACCCCGTTTGTTTGCAATCAATGCGCGAATATGATATACTAAACAATATACAAATTGGGGGAATTGGGGCATGGATGCGCTGGATGCTGTGGTGCGGGCACGGGAGCTGCTGATGGAGCTCACGCCCCTGCGCCGGGATTGCGGAACGGCCTGCGGCGCTGCCTGCTGCGCCTGCGATGAGGATGGGCAGGGCGGTATGCTGCTGTTTCCGGGCGAGGAAGCGCTCTATGATTCGCTGCCCCAGGGCTTTCACATCACCCGTGATGACGCGGTCATGCCCGGCATGCGGCTGCTGACCTGCGCAGGCTCATGCGACCGCGCCCAGCGGCCGTTGGCCTGCCGTATGTTTCCGTTGATTCCTGTGCTAATGGAAATGGACGGCAGGGAGCAGCTGCGGGTCCGGGTGGATCCCAGGGCCTTTGCGGTGTGCCCGCTGAGCGAATACGGCGTGCGGGGCATGGACCGGAATTTTGGCCGCGCGGTACTGGAAAGCGCGCGG
>JAFUGB010000249.1 GCA_017469605.1 Clostridia bacterium | reverse complement strand
GGAGACCAAGGAATATCCGATCAACTACGGTTCCAAGCTGAAGGTGGAGGACGGCGACACCGTCAACGCCGGCGACGAGCTGATCGAAGGCTCCATCAACCCGCACGACCTGCTGCGCATTCTGGGCGTAAAGGCCGTACAGGAGTACCTGCTCAAGGAAGTTTTGAGCGTGTACCATAGCCAGGGCGGCGTTTCGATCAGCGATAAGCACATCGAAATCATCGTCCGGCAGATGCTTCGCAAGGTGCGCGTGGTGGACAACGGTGATACCGATCTGCTGCCCGGCAGCTTTGTGGATATCTTCCGCTTTGAAGAAGCCAACGAAAAGACCATCATGGCCGGCGGCCGCCCCGCCTATTCCAGCCGCGTGCTGCTGGGCATTACCAAGGCTTCCCTGGCCACCGAAAGCTTCCTGTCCGCCGCTTCCTTCCAGGAGACCACCCGCGTGCTCACCGAGGCCGCCATCAAGGGCAAGGTCGATCCGCTGCTGGGCCTGAAGGAGAACGTGATCATCGGCAAGCAGATTCCCGCCGGTACCGGCCTGCGCCGTTACAAAAACATCGAACTGCAGGAAACCTATTGATCTTCAATACCTAAAGTTTCCCGCATGAACATTGCCCCCTTTTCACATCCTACCGAAGGTAGGGAAAAGGGGGTATTGTTTTGGCTTTCGTTCTTTTTGTGATCCAAATGACGGTCACCATCGTGGTGGGCGTGTATTTTTACAGGCAGCTGCGCAGGGAAAAGCAGGGCCAGCCCGGCGCGCGCAGGGAGGGCGCGCGGGAAATGGACCGCCTGCGGCAGCTGCGGGCGATCCGCCTGGCCGAGCCGCTCAGTGAGCATGTGCGTCCCATGCGCTTTCAGGATATAGTTGGCCAGCAGGAAGGCATTAAAGCGCTGAAAGCGATTCTGTGCGGCGCCAATCCTCAGCATGTGATCATATACGGACCGCCCGGTATTGGCAAAACCTGTGCGGCGCGGCTTGTGCTGGAAGCGGCCAAGCAAAGCGAGGGTACGCCTTTCCGTCAGGATGCCCCTTTTATAGAGATTGATGCCACCTGCGTGCGTTTTGATGAACGGTCCATTGCCGATCCGCTTTTTGGCAGCGTGCACGATCCCATTTACCAGGGCGCCGGCAGCCTGGGCGTTCAGGGCATTCCGCAGCCCAAGCCCGGCGCTGTGACCAAAGCCCACGGCGGCGTGCTGTTCCTGGACGAGATTGGCGAGCTGCATCCCATTCAGATGAACAAATTGCTCAAGGTGTTGGAGGATCGCCGCGTCAGCTTTGATTCAGCCTACTATAATCCGGACGATATGGCCGTTCCCCGCTATATCCATGATATTTTCAAGCACGGCATGCCGGCTGACTTTCGACTGATCGGCGCCACAACCCGGAGCCCGGAGGAGCTGCCGCCCGCGCTTCGGAGCCGCTGTATGGAGATCTTTTTCCGTCCTTTGGATATGAAGGAGGTCAGCGAGATTGCAGCGGGAGCTGCTCTTCGGGCGGGCTATGCCATGGCGCCGGAAACGGCGCGCCTTTGCGGGCAGTTTGCCATGTGCGGCCGGGACGCGGTCAATATGGTGCAGATGGCGGCTGGGCTGGCCCAGATGGAACAGAGAAAACAGATCAGGAATGCTGATATGGAATTTGTGATCCAGTCCGGCCATTACGCCGCCCGACCGGAGCAGATAGCCTCCCAGGAGAACCGCATCGGCGCGGTGCACGGGCTGGGCGTTTACGGCGCGCACCAGGGCGCTGTCATGGAGATTGAGGCGGTGTGCGTGCCCGGCAGCGGGCAGGTAAAAGTGACCGGCATTGTGGAGGAGGAGGAGATGGGCGGCACGGCCCATATGCTGCGCAGGCAGTCCATGGCCCGAAATTCGGCCGAAAATGTGGCCACCGTGCTGCGGCTGCTGGGATACCTGGCATCCGATACCGACGTGCATATCAATTTTCCCGGCGGCGCGCCGGTGGACGGCCCTTCGGCGGGAGCCGCCATGGCGGTGGTGGCGGTGAGCGCCCTGACGGGCTGCGCCGTTGACGGCCGGGCGGCGCTGACGGGGGAGATCAGCGTGCAGGGGCACATCCTGCCGGTGGGCGGGGTGCCCGAAAAAATCGAGGCGGCCCGGCGGGCGGGGATCCGGGTGATCCCGGTGGAGGATATGGGGGACGTGCTCAGATGGATGCTGCTGCCCGGCGCCCTCAGGGAAGCGGGCGGCGACGCACCGGCGTCCCGGGCCGATCCGCTGGCAGCGGCGTCTGCGGAGG
>JAFUGB010000022.1 GCA_017469605.1 Clostridia bacterium | reverse complement strand
GAATGCTTCCACCACCTCCGGGCTGTCCGCGATATCGGGAGCGGTGTCCAGCAGCGTGATCACGCGCTCGGCCGCCGCCTGGGCGGACTGCATTTCGCTGAACACGGCGGCGATATTGCGCACCGGCTCAAAGAACTGAACGGTGTAATTGACAAACACCTGCACCACGCCCAGGGACATGGCGCCGCGCAGCGTCAGCACGCCGCCATGCCACAGCGCCCAGGCCGTGGCCAGCGAGCCCAGCGAAATCACAATGGGCAGATACATGGCGTTGAGCGAAGCGGCGCGCACCGAAGATGCGCGCATTTCCTCGGTCATTTGGGAAAATTCCGCCCTGTTCATCTCCTCGCGCACCAGCGTTTTGGTGGTTTTGGCGCCCATGATGCATTCATTCAGCGCGCCGGTGATGCGGCTGTTGGTTTTGCGCACGCCGCGCCATGCCTTGAGGATGCGGCGCTCAAACCACACCGATATCGCCCCCAGCGGCGGCAGCACGGCCATCACGGCCAGGCCCAGCCGCCAGTTGATGGTCAGCATGGTCACCGAGCACATGACCAGCATCACAATGCCCCAGCACAGGTCCAGCAGGCTCCAGCCGATGGTTTCGGCCAGCCGCTGGATATCGCCGGTCATGCGGCTCATGAGGTACCCCACGGGCATGCGGTCATAGTAGCTGAAGGGCAGCTCCTGCAGCTTGCGGAAGCCCCGGCTGCGGATCTCATAACAAACGCCCACCTCAATGACGCTGCCCTCATGCAGGAAGGCGTAAATGGTGGCCACCGAGGCGCACACCAGCAGGGCGTACACCGCGATGAAGGCCGTCATGTTGGAAACGCGCAGCATGCCGGCCAGCCCCTCCACCGCCTTGGCCGCCAGCTGCCTGGGGGCCTGGGGATCTTTGGTGATCAGAAAATCGATGGCGTAGCCGGTGAGCAGCGGAAAAGCCACGTCAACCAGCGCGTTGACCGCCATGAACGCCGCCAGGATGATCAAATGCTTTACGTACCCCGGCGCGTAACGCAGCAGCTTTTTCCACAGCGATAAATCAAATTTTCGCGTATAATCCTTTTCCTGTTGTGCCTGCATATTATTTCACCTCCTGCTGGAATTCGGCTTCCAGGGCGGTCTGAATGCTGAAGATGCGGGAATAGAGCCCGGGCTGGGCGATCAGCTGCCGATGGGTGCCCTGCTGGGTGACGCGGCCATCCTCCAGCACCAGGATCCAATCGGCCTGGGACAGGGTAACGATGCGGTGGCTGATGATGATGGTGGTGGTATTCCGGCCGCGCTCCTTCAGCGCGCGGCGAATGGCGGCGTCGGTTTCGGTATCCACAGCCGAAAGCGAATCGTCAAAGATCAGGATATCGTTTTCCTTCATCAGCGTACGGGCAATGGCCACGCGCTGTTTCTGGCCGCCGGACAAGGTCACGCCGCGCTCGCCCACCAGGGTGTCCCAGCCGTTTTCGCTGTCCAGGATAAAGCGCAAAGCGGCGGCGTCCCGGGCAGCGCGCTCAATTTCCTCCATGGCCGGTTCCCGCCGGGCAATGCCCACGTTTTCCCGCAGGGTTTTGCTGTACAGGAAGGGCTCCTGCAAAACCAGGCCCACATGGGCGCGCAGATAGGCGCGGTCGATATCCTGGATATCCACCCCGCTGATGGTGATCTTGCCGCTTTGGGGCTTGAACAGCCGCTGCAACAGGTGCACAACGCTGCTCTTGCCGCTGCCGGTGGCGCCCAGGATGGCCACCGTTTTGCCCGCGGGAACGGTAAAGCTCATGTCCTTGAGCACATCGCGCTTGCCGTCATAGCCAAAGGTGACGCGGTCAAACACAATATCGCCAGTCAGCGGGGGCTTGAGGGCGCCCGGCTCCGGGGGCTCCACCGGCTGGCGCAGGATCTCGTCAATGCGCTCGATGGATACAAAGCTCTTGCCCGCGTCGCTGAGGATGCGGCCCAGCTGGCGGATGGGCCAAAGCAGCTTTCCGATGAAGCCGGTAAACACCACCAGCGTGCCCACGGTGATTTCCCCCCTCGCGGCAAAAACCACGCACATCACCAGCGTCAGCCCGGTTTGCAGCATGCTCATGCCGTCGCTGGCCGCCCAGTAAACGTTCAGGAGCTTGCACAGCTTATAGGTTTTTTGCCTGAAATCCAGGCTTTTCCGGTCAAACTTTTCGCTTTCAAACCGCTGGCGGCCAAAGGCGCGCACCACGCGCACGCCGGTGAGGTTCTCCTGCAAAACGGCGCTCATGGCGCCCTCGGCCTCGTCGGAATCCCGGAAGGCGCGCACCACCCATTTAAAAAACAAATAGGCAAACAGGAACAGTCCGGGCACCATGACCATGCTGTACGCGGCCAGGCGCGCGTTGCGGCTGAACAGCACAACCAGCGCCAGGGCGATCATCAGCACGGCGGACAGGATCGCCATGAGCTGGTTAACCAGGAATTTTCGCACGGTGTCCACATCGCTGGTGCAGCGCTGCAGCAGATCGCCGGTTTCGGCCTTCACATGATAGCTGAAGGGCATGCGCTGGATATGATCGTACAGCCGCTGCCTAAGGGAGCGGGCCACGTTTTCACCGGCAATGCTCTGCCAGCGCCCTTTGGCAAAATTGAACGCGCCGCCCATGAGGCTCAGCCCCACCAGCATAAGGCCCACGATCCACAGGTGGCTTGCCATGAAGGCCGGGCCGCCCAGGCGCTCCACCCAGGCGTTGATCCAGCCCGGCAGCTGGCTGGGCTGTCCGCTCAGGTAATGATCCAGCGTTTCGGCCAGCAGCAGCGGCGTCATATAATCGGCCGCCACCGATAAAAAGGTGCACAGCGCTGCGCCCAGGAAATACCGCCTGTTCTCGGCAATCAGCCGTCCCATCAGCCGCAGCCTGCGTGTATTGAAATGCATAGGTGTATATCCTCCCCAAATCCCAAAAAGCATAGAAAAAGAGCCGCCCGCGATATACGCAGACGGCCCTTCGCGCACGGAAACAAGCTCCGCGCTATGCCAATGGCGGCTGCGTATGCGGATGATTGATGATGAGCACACGGATCTTGGTCATAACGCAGCCTCCTTTCCTGATTGATTTGATCGAAAGCGATTGTAGCACAGGTGCGGACGCTTGTCAATCCCTGGAACAAAAAAATTGCGCATCGGCTGTTTCCGGCTTCAGCGCGCCAAATTGCAATTGTAATTTTCATCCTCCTTTTGTATAATAAAGGCAACACATCTGCACGGAGGACGACATGAGCAATTTATTGGAACTGTACTGGACCTTTGTCAAGATCGGCTGCGTCACCTTTGGCGGCGGCTATGCCATGCTGCCCATTCTGGAGCGCGAGCTGGTGGACAAGCGCCATTGGACCACCATGGATGATCTGCGGGATTATTTTTCCATCGGCCAGTGCACGCCGGGCATCATTGCCCTGAACGTATCCACCTT
>JAFUGB010000248.1 GCA_017469605.1 Clostridia bacterium | reverse complement strand
GGAGAAGTTCGTAAGAACAACTCCGTTTTTTGCTGTATAATGTAACTGCAATGAAACAACATCAGCAAGCAGATTATACAGCAAAAGAAACAGCGGTACAAGTAGTTTTGCCGCTGGACATAGAGACCATCATCCCGGAAGACGATTCGGTGCGGACGCTCATGAGAATAGCTGAGAGGATCAAATATAAAAAGCAGTCCGGGGCATACGAGCGGGAAAACCCGCGGGTTGTGTGGCGAAAAGAAGTGGAAAAAAAGGGATGGCCAAGCTGGCACAAGAACAGAAAATCAGCTATGTTCATGGTTCCGGGAAAAGGAAAACCCCATTACAGCGGGATATAGAAGCATTGGAAGCACTCGCGGCAAAAGAGCAGGAATACATAGAGCACATGGAAATCCTGGGAAAGCGGAACAGCTATTCCAAGACCGATCACAGCGCCACGTTCATGCGGATGAAGGACGACCATATGCAAAATGGGCAGCTGAAGCCCGGATATAATGTACAGCTTGGCATTGAGGCGGAATACATCGTTGGCGTGGATGTATCCAGCGATTTGAATGACACGCACACCTTGCTGCCGTTGGTGAAACGCATGGAGGGATCCTGCTGTACGCCATCGCGTTCAACATTGAAAAATTGCACGCCAAAGAACAAAGGGGCAGACTGAAAACCATGCTGTTCTTTCCTGATGCTGCATAGGTTTCAGAAAACTGAATACATCTGGCTTTTCAATGCATGTAAGCCGGGCTGAAAAACGTGACAGTCTTATTTGTATACCCATATTCCATGGTTGTGTGAAAGATATTGGGCTCTTTTGCCAATATAAAAGAGGCTGCTGCACTTTTTCTTTTTTCTACAGTGCTTTCCTGTAATGCTTTTGATGCAGCTATTTTACAAAAACAATCAAAAAGATTTTTGCAACACTTTGGATTTTCGTGCATTTACATGGTAAGAAGGGAAAGGAGGACTACCCGATGATACGAAAAATTGTTTCGCTGTTAATTTGTATTCTACTGGCTCTCGCTACGCCCTTGACAGCATGTTATGCTGCAAATGAAACTGGCATGATAGCGCGGCCAAACTATCAGCATATTGACCGCGTTTTCATTAGCCTGACGATCCATAATAAAACAATGCAAGTAACAGGAAGGGGCGTAAGCCAAGATAATAACACATGTACGCTTTTGAGCGTGGTGCTTCAAAAGGCTACGGGAAATAGTAGTGCATGGATAAATGATAAAAGCTGGAGCACTACAGCTGAAGGGTGGGATGATGCGACAATCAATAAATCCGCAACTGCAGAACCAGGGTGTAGATACCGCGCAATCGCAACTTGCACCATTGTGACAAAAGAAGGAGCAATACTTGAAAAAGCTCAAGTATATTCCAATGTTGTTGCTCCCAAATAAAGACGGAGGGACATAAATAGCAGCTTAAGCAATCGGCCCTTTTGACAGAAAGGAGGTGCGGCGCAATGCACAGGAAGAGATAAAGTCAAGTAATCTCACGTCCTAAGCAACACTGGACAAAAAGTGAAGAAGGTTACACAAGATGAGTAGCTCGATCAAGCGATTGTTTCTTTTCTTGGCTCTTACGGTCTTTCTCTATACTTCGGCGGCGCTGTGTTTCGCTGATACCGGTAATTTTGACTTTTCATTGAATGTATCGGCCGAAGATTTCACCGATCTTGTAAACAAAGCAGACAACTCACAAAAATTCTATGTAACAACCCTTAGTCACAATCTCAAGGCTGGCGATTCCTTTTGGTATGGCCCTCGTCGCGGAAGTACAATTATGAGCAACGGCTTGCGTTTTACAACCGCTAAAGATCCGCGTCAAAAAGGTGATTATACCAAGACTGCATACGCGAATGATAAGATAAAGTTGCGCGGCAATTTCCGGCCTCAAGATATTACATCGGGCGATGCATACACAATCAATATTTCTGGGCAATGGACTCCGTAACAATTCTTGTAGCAGCGTATGCCGGTTTCCCGGCATACGCTGCTACGCTTGTTTTGGTGAACAGCATTACCGGCATAAGAAGATAAGGGGGATAGATCATGAGAAAGCCGTTTATCGTTCTGCTTATTTGCGCGATACTTGCCGCATCCAGTTCATTCGCTCTGGCTGAAAACAGCTTTTCAGCACCATCGTATTTCAAGGAAAACCATGATCATATCTGCTATGATTGTCCGATAACGATTGCACGATTAACGGAAGAAACCATTTACAGCTATGCTGTTACATTGTTGCCTATGCTTTCACTTCCTCCTTCTGTGTTTTCTGATCAATCCATCATTGAAACGGAACGTCGGTTATACAATGATGAGTCTTATCCATATTATGTAGATTACTATGTCTTGGCTAATGACGAAAATGTGCTGTTATCCAGCAATGGAAGAGTTTCGTATAGCACTCCTGTCGGGGCTGCATTACGTCAGTTATTAAGATCATATAGGGATGAATTCACTCCCTGCCAACCAGATGAGTATGATATGGAACCCATTCAGCAGATGATCCATGATATTTCCGCACTGCTCCCGGGCTTTCCTTCTCTCCACCATGTTCAGGCTGCCTATCGTCTGACACACGAAGAAGCAATAGCATATGCTGCCAGATTCGATCAAATGTATCGTGAGAGTTTTACTGATACGGCCGACAAATCATTACAGAAAAAATTATCCGGTTGCGAAGAGGACTGTCTCTTTGTTCAGCTTCAGTATGATTATGACGGTCTCTGCCTGGGAAGCAACTATTATTATATGCTCCCTGGCAGTGATCGCATGATTGATATAATGCCTGCTGTTTTCATCGTTTGTGATGGTAAGATCGTTGATGTGCAAATGGATACGATTTACTCAATCACACAGCACTTAGCGGAGCAATCACACATCATGGGTTTTGAAGAAGCAAAGAATCATTTTGAAGAAAAAATGAATGAGGCTTTGTTGCTGAAGGATTGGTCTGTATATGCGATTGAGTTGGAGGCCTGCGTTTCTGTCACTGGATCAAAGCAAGAAGATTTCCGCATTCAGCCGGTTTGGCATTTTTCAGTGATTGAAAAAAGCCGTATTGAAAATGTGAAAGAGAAGTATTTGCATGCGGCCTATATACAAGGCGCACATCACTACATATTCAATGCTGAAAGCGGCGAATGGATCAATTGGTAAGGAGAAAAGTATGCTGTATTCGTATGTCAAAAAAACACTTGGCAGCAAGTATTTCTTATTGTCAGTTCTGTGCGGTCTTGCAGCCCATGTGATGAATCTTTCAGCATGGATCCCACAGATCATCGCTGGACAAGTGGATGCAGTATACTGCTATGACTATTCGATAGGGTTCGGTTCGTTTGGTTTTCTGTTTGTGCTTGCGCCTGCGGTATCATGTGGATTATCCTTTTGGGAGGAAGTGAACCCGCCCTTCTTTCGATTAATTGTTACCAGAGACGCCAAAATAGATTATCTAAAATCGCGGATATCGGGGAGCATGATTGTCGGAGCTCTGAGTTCGATTGCTGTTTTTGTTGCTTGTTTTGTTTTGCTGCGATTATTTATACCTATCACACAAAATACCGCTGAGAGGCTTTATGATCTTCGACATGATATCCATGCATACTTATGGAAATCATCCTCTGCGTGGCGCTTCTTTCTTTTTTTCGGTATCCTGGCCGGCTTCCACGGCATGCTGTGGGGAATGGTATCTTTGATAGCATCGACCTACACAGAAAACCGCTTTGTCATCCTTGCGAGTCCGATTCTTGTATCTCAAACTTTGGATATTGTGCTCACATTAATGAACGCCCCGAATGTCATACAGCCCTATCACCTGATGACAGGCTATTTTGTGTTGGGAGAGTCCATGTTAAGAGAAATTGGATGGGTCTTCATCATTTACTCTTTTTATCTCCTTCCATTGATAGTTGTCTTTTTCAAACGAGCGTGGAGGATCGTTTATGAATAAAAATTACTCGAATTCAGTATGCCGTTATCTCCTTATAAAGCTATGGGAGGATGTAAGATGGAAAATCATTTTCCTATTCCTGGCGCTGCTTTTCTTTAACGGCACATACCGAATAAATCAATTTTGCGCATCTTTTTCCATAGCTATTACTCCATGGATTTTTCCGCATGTGCTTTCAAGAATATCGGTTCACTATACGCTTATTATTGGATTTTTGATGATTTTATGCAATCTTCCATTTTGGGATAACGATTCCACTTTTGCATTAACCAGAAGCGGACACCTTGCATGGGGGATTGGTGTTTTGAAAACAATCAGCGTAGTTTCTCTATTTTTTGTGGGATATATTTTTGTGTTGAGTTTTATTTTTCTACTACCCTCGCTTTCTTTTGAAAGAGGGTGGGGAAAAGTGCTTATGACCTTCGCAAAAGATAATTCGTTGAACAGTCAGTACTCTCCCTGGCTTTCTATTTCAAACGCCATTGTCACGCGATATTCTCCGTTTCAAGCGATTCTACTGTCTCTGTTTTTGGAGTATCTGTGCTTAAATATTCTGGCATTAATTGTTCTTCTTGTTAATCTGCTCCTGAAAGGGAATATAGGCATAGGCGCAGGATTGATCACAGCATCGCTCGATTTCTTTATTCGTAATGATGTGGGAGATAAAAGTATTCGTTTTTCTCCAGTATCACTAACTAATTTATCGGTCATTGATCCTACCCAAACATCGTTTTTCCCATCCCCATTATATGCTTCGCTATTTTTGCTTTGCCTTTATGTCTGTTTTTGTAGCATAGCGATTTGGATAATTGCAAAACGTAAATACCGTCAGTAAAAAGGAGGAGGAAAAATGATCCAAATCAATCATCTGACTAAATCTTTCGGTTCTGCTATCGTTCTAAACGATGTTTCTCTTACATGGGAAAGTGGTATGATTCACGGATTAGTTGGCCAGAATGGAAGTGGAAAAACTGTATTGCTGAAATGTATATGTGGTTTGATGCGCTATGATACAGGCGAAATACTCATCAATGATAAGCAGGTGGGAAAAGATATAGAGATGCCGCCCGATCTTGGGGTCATCATCGAGAATCCGGGTTTTATACAGCGGATGACCGGATATAATAATCTAAAAATACTTGCGGAAATAAGGAAAAAAATATCCGATGATAGAATTCGGGAAACGATGACACTTGTAGGGCTTGATTGGAAAAGCCGAAAGCCTGTTTCACACTATTCACTGGGAATGAAGCAAAGATTGGGCATTGCACAAGCCATTATGGAAAACCCATCCCTGTTGATTTTTGACGAGCCTTTTAATGGGCTGGACAAAAATGGGACGAAAGAAATTCAAAAACTATTTAGAGAACTAATGCAAACGGGGAAAACGATCATTTTAGTAAGCCACAATCCTCTTGACATTTCCGAAATGTGCAATACAGTAGTTGAAATTGACGCAGGAATCATTAGAAAGCGATCATAAAAGGCCAATGATATAGAAAAACGGAGGGGAAAGATTTATCTTCCCCATCGCTTTTTTACGATTATGCTTATTTCTGAATCGGAGATATCGATTCAGCCACAGATATCGTGTTTTCATAATCGGTATTGCTTCTGACCATAATATAACGGTCGCCAACATTCCAAACAATTCGTGTCCAGCCGTTCTTTTGCATCACCGTTGCGCTGTGCCCTTGAATACTGATGTTGAACATCTCTGCGTTTTCAGAATCCACTTGTGCTACTGCACCGGGCCCGCAGATCTCAATTTCAATGCGCTGATTGCGATCGTTTTCATAAACGACAAGGGCAGCCTCCTTATAGGGCTCAACTTTCTTCATATAAAACCCTTGCGGTATATATGTTGGAAAATAATCCTCAGACCAATCTACAGGAATTTCGATTTCGATTCCCGTTGGAACGAATTTGATTTGCGTATAAGAAGGTGTGTTCTGCATCAAAAATTGTAGCACCCGCACACGTATTGTATCGCTGGCAGCTACTGCAATCGTTATCGCCATATTGACCAACAGGATCAAAAGAGCGGCAAATTTCAGTAAGCGAAGCGGTTTTGTTTTCAATACGTTAGTCAAGGCTTCTTTTCGGAACTCTGCGTCAATGAGCTTATTGATGCGTTGCGAAAACTCTGTCTCGTCATCGGGGGAAGCCCAAGCCGTTAGGTTCAAAGCAGGGTCTGATAGCTTCTGCTGTTCTCCCTGCAACAAACGATAAGAAGCAAGTTCAAGAGCCGCTTCTTCATATTTCTCCATAGGCGTTTTCATGGCACTCTGATTATTTTCCATTTTCTAACACCTCCATAGCAATCAACAGCTTTCTTCGAATTCTGGTTAATCGAGAGCGAACCGATACTTCCTGGATGTCCAGCAATGAGCCGATTTCTTTGTCTGTGCATTTCTGGAAATACTTCATACGGATAACAAGTTGATCTTCTTCTTGTAATTGTGTTATCGCTTTTTCCAGCATTTCAATAGTGCAGCGGTACATAATGCTTTCGTCCGGAGATTGCTCTGATAATGCAAAATGTTCAATCATAGAACCTCCATCAGCCATTTCCCTGCGTTTTTTTCTTTTGCGATGAAGCGCATAGGCGGCATTCTTCACTGTGGAAATGATATATCCCTCTAAAATGTTGCAATCAAGCTGCCTCAAAACAGAAATATTTTTCACAAGGGAAACGCAGGCATCACTAACAACATCCTCGGCATCGGCTTTGGATGTTGTTAGTGTTATTGCCATTTTCATCATTGTTGTATGATGTTGCATATATAATTCATGCATGAAAGCGCGGTCATCATCAAACTCGATTGCCATGATAACCATGGGGATCATCATCAACGAAATTCACTCCCTTTTCCGTTAGTATGTGGCTCAATTTTGATGGGCACCGTAATGCCCGGCCTGTTCGCCCTGCGCCGCGGTGTCGGTCACATGCGGAAAAAACACGAATCCCCCGCCCTGCGGCATAATACCGTCCGGACGGGGGATCGTGCTTTAATGCTTAAACAGCATTTTGACAAGGCCGGAGGGTTTAAACCCCCTTACCAGGTGTTTGTTGGCGTAACAATAGGGGCACTCCTTATCCGAGTATACATAGAATACATCCCGGCGCCTGAGATCCACCCCATATTCCCGGTTCATACAATCCCGGCAAAGCCGCGATCCAAAACGCTTTTTTACAGACCTGGTTGTGAGCAATGCAGTATTCCTCTCCTCAGTTCATTTGTACATGGCCGAAGCTCAGTCTGTGGTGATGCAGTGGCAGGGGCACACGGCAGCGCAGGCGCCGCAGCGGGTGCACTTGCTGGGATCGATGCGGGCAAAGCCGTTCTCCACGGTGATGGCTTCATACTGGCATTCCTTTTTGCAGCGGCCGCAGCCGATGCAGGCGTCCATGCACACGGCGCGGGCCACGCGGGCCACATCGCTGTTGCGGCAGCGGACGATCACATTGGAGCTGGCGGGCAGCAGGCGGATCACATTCCGGGGACAGGCATTGACGCAGGCGCCGCAGGCGGTGCACTTGGTATCGTCAATGCAGGCCACGCCGTCCTTCATGGTAATGGCGCCAAAGGCGCAATGCGCTTCGCAGTCGCCCATGCCGATGCAGGCGAAACGGCAGTCCTTGGGGCCGCCGGCAACGCTGGCCGCGGCGGCGCAGCTCTTATAGCCGTCATAGATGTAACGCTCCTTGGCCACACCCTTCACGCCCTGGCACAGCACACGGGCCACCTGGCGCTCCTCCTCGGTGCCAACTTCAGCGCCCATGATGGCGGCGATCTTTTTGGCGCCTTCCGCGCCGGCAGGCTTACAGCCGTTTACCGGGGCTTCGCCCGCCACCACGGCGGCGGCAAAGCCATCACAGCCCGGGAACCCGCAGGCGCCGCAGTTGGCGCCGGCGCAGCACTCGCGCACCTGGGTGACGCGCTCATCCACATCCACGTGGAAAACCTTGCTGGCAAAGGTCAGGATCAGGCCGAAAATCAGGCCGATGACCGCCAGCACAATTCCGGCAGTAAGAATCGGACTCATATCAGTACACCCTCCTTATACCAAGCCGTTGAAGCCCATAAAGGCGATGGCCATCAGACCGGCGGTCACCAGGCTGATGGGGAAGCCCTTCATGCATTCGGGGATCTTGCTGCTCTCCAGCCGCTCGCGGACGCCCGCCATCAGCACGATGGCCAGCAGGAAGCCCAGGGCCGAGAAGGTGCCGTTCAGCACGCTGAACAGCATGTTATAGCCTTCCTTCACGTTCAGGGTGGCCACGCCCAGCACCGCGCAGTTGGTGGTGATCAGGGGCAGGTAGATGCCCAGGGCGCTGTACAGGGCAGGCATGGACTTTTTCATAAACATTTCCACAAACTGCACCAGGCCCGCGATGATCAGGATGAAGGCGATGGTCTGCATGTATTCCAGCTGCAGGGGCACCAGCACCCAGGTATTGACCATGTAAGCAAACAGGCTGGCGATGGTCATCACGAAGGTTACGGCGATACCCATGGAAGCGGCGGTTTCCACCTTGCTGGATACGCCCAGGAAGGGACAGCAGCCCAGGAACTTATTAAAGATAAAGTTGTTGGTCAGGATGCAGCTGATCATGAACAGGATGACATTCATTATTTAGCAGCTCCCTTCTTGCGGTTGGTCAGGGCGTTGATGATGCCCAGCAGGCTGCCGAACACCAGGAAACCGCCCGCGGGCAGGATCATCAGCAGCATGGGCTGGTAGGAGGTGCCCAGCAGGTTGATGCCAAACACAGAACCGTTGCCCAGCAGCTCGCGGATGCAGCCGATCAGGGTCAGCGCCAGGGTGAAGCCGCAGCCCATACCCAGGCCGTCAAAGGCGGAGGCCACCACGGGATTCTTGCTGGCGAAGGCTTCGGCGCGGCCCAGGATGATGCAGTTTACCACGATCAGCGGCAGGAAAATGCCCAGGCTCTCGTACAGGGCTGGCAGATACGCCTGCATTACCAGCTGGATGATGGTAACGAACATACAGATAACCACGATGAAGGCCGGGATGCGCACCTTATCGGGAATCACCTTGCGCAAGGCCGAAATAACGATGTTGCTGCCCAGCAGCACGAAGGTAGCCGCCGCGCCCATGCCAAGGCCGTTAATGGCGCTGGTGGTGACGGCCAGCGTGGGGCAGGTGCCCAGCACCAGGCGGAAGGTGGGGTTTTCGGTGATAACGCCGTTCAGGAATACCTTGCCAACGTTCTGCTTTTTCTCGCTCATGGCTTATTTTCCCTCCTTCGTGGCTTTGGTGTGGCCGTAGATGCGCTGGGCCGGGATGCGGTCAAACAGCGGGGCCGCGATGTTCATGAGCAGGATGGCGTAGGTCACGCCCTCGGGATAAGAGCCGAATTTACGGATCAGCACCACGATCACGCCAATGCCCACCGAGTACAGGATGCGGGCAAACTGGGTCATGGGGGTGGTCACATAGTCGGTGGCCATGTATACCGCGCCAAACAGCAGGCCGCCGGACAGCACGGTGGTCAGGGGATCATAGCCCAGGGCCCAGCCCAGCAGGCAGGCGCTGGCCAGCGAGATCACCGGGATTTCCCAGCGGATGGTGCGGGTGAACAGCAGCCAGGCAAAGCCCAACAGGATAGCGATCTTGCAGGTTTCGCCCACAGCGCCGGTCACATTGCCCAGCAGCAGATCGGCCACCGAAGCGCCGGAAAGCAGCGGAGTAGCGCCCGATACGGCGTCAAACTTGCCCACATTGTAGCCGCTGGTCATCAGCGCGGGCCAGGAGGCCAGCAGCACGGCGCGGGCGGCCAGGGCAGGATTCAGGAAGTTATCGCCAATTCCGCCGAACAGCTGCTTGACCACCATGATGGCAAAGAAGCTGCCGATCACCAGCATCCACCAGGGAGCGGAGGGCGGCACGATCAGGCCGATGAGCAGGCCGGTGACCACTGCGGACAGATCGTAAACGCGAACCTTTTTGCGGGCCAGCTTCTGCCAGATGAACTCGGCGGCCACGGCCGAGACCACGCTGACGCACACCACCAGGGCGGCGCGCCAGCCAAAGTAATAAATGCCGGCGGCCACGCAGGGCAGCAGCGATATGATCACGTTGAGCATCAGGCGCTGCGTATTATCCTTGCTGCGCACATGAGGCGCGGAAGAAAGAATCAAACTCATTTGGCAGCCGCCTCCTTTTTCGCCTGTTCGGCAATCTTCTGTTTCGCGATCCGGAAAGAAGGCGTAAGCCAGCGGCGGGCCGGGCAGATAAAGGCGCAGGCGCCGCACAGCATGCAGTCCATTACGTGCTTCTTCTTGCACACATCCCACTTTTCGGCATCGGCAAATATCTTCATATCATAAGGATTCAGGCCGATGGGGCAGGCGTCCACGCACTTGCCGCAGCGGATGCAGGGATCTTCCTCGGCGCTGACCGCCTCTTCCTTGGTCATTACCACGATGCCGTTGGTGGACTTGGACATGGGCAGCTGGTCATTGGGCAGGCACAGGCCGGTCATGGCGCCGCCAAAGAAGATTTTGCCGGGATCGGTGCTGTAGCCGCCGCACTCACCGATGATATCCTCGGTGATGGTGCCGATGCGCAGCCGCAGATTGGCGGGGGAACGCACGGCGCCGGTGACAGTGCATACGCGGTCAATCACGGGCTTGCCGTCGATAATGGCGTCGGCAATGGCGGCGCAGGTACCCACGTTCAGCACCACGCAGCCGCAGTCAATGGGCAGGCCGCCGGAGGGCACCTCGCGGCCGGTGAGCACCTTGATCAGCTGCTTTTCACCGCCCTGGGGGTACTTTGTTTTCAGCACCTGCACGCGCACGCCCTGGCGGCCCTGGCAGGCCTTTTCCATGGCGGCGATGGCGGCGGGCTTGTTATCCTCTATGCCGATGATGCCCTGGCTTACATTCAGGGCGCGCATGGCGGCGCGCAGGCCGTCCACCACGCGGGTGGCGTGCTCCTGCATCAGCCGGTCGTCGCAGGTGATGTGCGTTTCACACTCCGCGCCGTTGGCCAGGATATACTCGCACTTTTTATCGGGCGCAATGGTCAGCTTCACATGGGTGGGGAAGCTGGCGCCGCCCATGCCGCAGATGCCGGCCGCCTTGATGGCGGGCAGGATCAGGGCCGGATCGACCGATTCCACATTGCCCAGGGGATGAAGCTCTTCCCATTCATCCTGGAAGTCGTTCTTGATGGTGACGCTCTGGGCGGGCTCGCCGGTGAGATACGCAATGGCATCCACCGCCACAACCTCGCCGGATACGCTGGCGTGCACCGGGATACCCAGGCCGCCCACAGCTTCACCGATCACCTGGCCCAGCTTCACATGGTCGCCCTTTTTGACACAGGGCTTGGAGGGCGCGCCGATGTTCATATTCATGACGATCTGAACGGTATCGGACACGAAATCCCGGATGGCAAGCGCCTGTGTCGGCCGCTTGCTGCCGTGCGCCGGATGGACGCCTCCGCGGAATGTTGCTTTCAACTGCGATCCCACCTTTTAATCAAGATTGTTGTTAGTAAAATAAGGAAAATAAAGCGATTATACGTCGGGCACCTCGGTATCGGTGCTGTCCACCAGCAGCATCACGTCCACGCGGTTGGGCAGGCAGATCACGTGGGTACCCAGGATGCGCCGGTTCCAGTTTTCCTGGGTAACAGCACCCTGGTAAATGCAATCCTGGTTCTGGCAGGTGGAGGACTGCATAAAGAAGCCTCCGTCCACCATGCGGATCACATTGATGCTGCCGTCCTCCTGGGTTACGGTCAGATCCTCCCCGGGCCTGAGCGGTGAAGTCATATACAGGCTGCCGTTCACGTATACGGCAATCTCATCCCGGGCGGTCTGCCTGCCGGTATATACCTTGTATCCCACCAGCACGCCCGCCGCCAGCACCACCACGCACAGGATCAGAATGATATCTCTGCGTTTAATTGTCTTTTCCCCCGCTTTGCTTTTCGTGTTTCTCGGCTTTTTCGTTTTTGATCTCCCAATGGATCAGGAAGGTCATGGCGGCGCGCAGCAGCACGATGGCTCCGGCGACGATGAGCTCGCTCATATCCCGCACCACCACAGTGCGCAGCACCTCGCTGCCCAGCTTGAATTCCAGCGCCAGGGCAATGGCCTCCCCCAGATGCAGGCGGATGTTTTCCTTCTGGCCCCGCAGCAGGTTGATCACCGCGCGGATGGCGCCTCCCACAATGATCACCGAGCCGATCAGCTCCAGCAGGATGATGCTGTAATTGACCAGCAGCTCAAAGGCGCTTTCAATCCATTTATACATAAGCCGTTGTCCCCCTTGGCGGTCGGTTATTCCGCGGCGGCTTCCAGCACGCGGTTTACGCCGCGCAGCACGGCCTGGGCGGAGAAGGTGGCGCCGGCCAGCACATCAATGTCCTCAACGGGGGCCTTCGCGCCCTGGAACTGGGCCAGGAAGGCTTCATCCTGCACCATGGCCACATACAGGGCGTCGGCTTCGTTTTGGCTGTCCTGCACGGCCACGGCGGACACAGCGCCGTTTTCAATGGTAACTGTCAGGAAAATCTCGCCGTTCACGCCCTTGACGCTGGTCTTATACACGCCATCCTGGTAGGTATCGTTCCGGGCGGCGGGTTCGGCGGCAGGGGCGGCTTCCTGGACGGGCGCCTCGATACCCAGCTGCGCAAACACGCTGTTCACAGCCGCGGTCACGGCGTTGCTGGAGAAGGTAGCGCCGGTGATCACCTGCACATCTTCCTTCGCCGCCGGCGCGTTCCTGCCGATGAACTGACTCAGGAAAGCTTCGTCCTGCACCTTCCCCACATAAGGGGCGTTCATGGCGTCGTCGGCATCCTGCACGCTGATCGCGGTAACGGCGGCGTTTTCATCCAGCGTCACGGAAACGATCAGATCATCGGTGAAGCTGCGGGCGGACTCGGTGTATTCGCCGGCAGGCGAAGTCCCTTTTCCGGTCTCCTCCGCCGCGGGCGCTTCGGCCGGCGCTTCGGTTTCGGAAGCGAAGCTGTTCACGGCATCAATGATGGCCTGGCTGCTCACGGTAGCCCCGCTGGCGGCGTCAATGCCGCTTACGGGCAGGCTCTTGCCGATGAACTGGTTCAGGAATTCTTCGGTATTGGCCAGCGCCAGGAAGGGCTTATCCATATCGGAATCGCTGTCCCCCAGCGTTACGCCCTGCACGGTGCCGTCCTCGTTCAGCGCCACGGTCACATCAAACTTGCCGGTCAGGCCGCTGGCCTGCGCCGTATTGCCCGTGCTTTCAGCCGCGGGCGCTTCCTCCACGGCCGGCGCTTCGGTGGGCGCGGGCTCCTCTTCCACGATGCCCTGGCTGGCATTCCAGGCTTTGTTAACAGCGTCGATCACGCCGTTGCTGCTGATGGTGGCGCCGGCCACGGTATCAATGCTGTCGGCGCTCACGCCGCCGGTGGTGCCGATGAACTGCGCCAGGAACCGGGCGTTATCCTTCACCTGGCCCAGGAAGGGCACGTCGTTTTCGCTGCTGGCTTCGCCCACCTCAATACCGGTGACGGTGGCATTTTCATCCACCGAGATCGTCACATCAAAGGTGCCGGTGAGGCCATTGGCCTGGGCGGTAAAGGTTTCCGCGCCCTCGGGGATGGACACGTCGGGCACGTCGGCCTCGGCGGCAGCCTGGGCCGCGTAGGCGGCGGGATCATTGACAAACAGCAATATCTTGCTGACCGCGCTGTTCACAGAGGAAGAGGACACGGTGGCGCCCGATACGGTATCCAGCGCGCCCGCCTCCACGGCGGTCTTGCCCACAAACTGATTCAGGTATTCGGCGTTGCCCTGCACCTTGGACAGGAAGCTGATATCATTGGCCGATTCGGTATCCTGCACCTCCACGGCGGTCACGGCGCCGCTGTCATCCACGGTCACAACCACCGGGAAGGGGCCGCTGACGCCCTGGGCGGTGGTGCCATAGCGGTTATCGCCCAGCTCCTCAATGGCCACCACAGGCTCCTTGAGCTTGATGCCGGCCACATCGGCAATATACTTGGCGGTTTCGTTGACGCCGCGGATCACGGCGCTGGACGTGATGGTGGCGGCGGTGATGGCGTCGATCTC
This sequence comes from Clostridia bacterium, assembly GCA_017469605.1. GTDB lineage: Bacteria > Bacillota > Clostridia > Christensenellales > Aristaeellaceae > SFMI01. The sequence continues at coordinate 5,196 of JAFUGB010000248.1, read as the reverse complement.
GCCGCCGTTCTTGCTCAGATCCACAGGATAGGTTTTGCCCGCAAACTGCTCATAGAAGGCGGGCTCTTTGGATTTGGCGCCCAGGCCGGCGGTTTCGCTGAAGTTGGAGCCGCCCACGCGCACGCCGGACAGCGTGCCTTCGCCGTCCATGCCCACGGTCACTTCCACCGGGCCGCCAAAGCCCGTCACAGTGCCCACGGAAACATAGCCCACAGCCTGGCCGGCCTCGTCCATGCCCTTGAACACCTCGGTTTCACCCTCGGCCGCGATCTGCTCAAAATCCGCCGCCATAGGCAGCAGCTCCTGGCGAACGGCCACGGCCTTTTCGGCTTCCTGGGCGGCGATGCGGTCCTTTGTGCCGTTGTACGTCGCGCCAAGGGCCAAAGCGGCCACCAGCGAAATGACGGTCAGCACGATCCATGCGGGCAGTTTCTTATTCATCGTATCTTCCTCCAAGCAATGCCTCTTCCCTTGGGGTAAGAGGGCGATTGAGCATTTCCTCCGCCCGTTGGCGGTTATTTTCGGCAAGGTATGCGCGGATGGCGCTGCTGGATACCAGCTGGCCATCCTCAAGGCACACAGGCGGCACCACGGTGAGCCCCACGCCCGCTTCCCGGCAGAAGCGCTCCATCAGCTGGGCATCCCCCTGGGCAAAACGGCCAAAATGATAATGAAAACCGATCACGATATGCCGGGCATTCAGCGTGCCCAGCAGCAGGCCGTGAAAAAACGCCTCGGCGGTATGGGAGGCCACACCATCGTCAAAAGGACTGCTGATCACGGTATCAATGCCGCATCTTCCCATCAGGGCGGCCTTGGTTTCAATATCGGTCAGCACCCGGCAGGGCTGATGCCCCAGCACGCTGGCCGGGGGCACATCAAAGGTAAAAGCGCAGGGCAGCAGCCCTTTTTTCCGGGCCGCCTCCGCTGTAGCGTTCAGCAGCGCCTGATGGCCCAGATGCACACCGTCAAAGGTGCCCAGCGCCACCGCGGCGGGCGGACGGGGCGGCACGCATTGGCTTAGCGTTATCAGACGCATTCCGGCCCCCCTTTTAATGATCGGTGGAGGTTGCGCCCTGGCTTTGCAGCGCCGGAGCCAATCCGTCTGTAAAATGTGTCGTGCCGTCGTTGAGCACCCAGTACGCCTCCACTTCGGGCAGGCTGTCCACAAAAGCGCGGCCCTGCTCATAGGGCATCAGGAACAGCGCTGTGCTCAGGGCGTCGGCATAGCCGCTGTCCGGCGTCACCACGGTAACCTGGCGCATGAAGCCGGACGGATACAGCGTGTCCGGATCAATGATATGATGATAATACACGCCGTCCACCACGTAATAGCGCTGGTAATCGCCGCTGGTTACCACCGATTTATCCGTCAGGTACGCCACATCCTTTACGGTATTTGCGCCAGTGAGCAGCGCATCCTCCGGATCCTGGATGCCTACGCCCCAGCGGTCACGGCCGTCCCGGGGCTGATTTCCGCAGCGGACGTTTCCTCCTGCATTAATAATATAGGAAGGCATGCCGCTTGTCAACAGCCAAGATGCGACAATTTCGGCGGTGTATCCCTTTGCCACCGCGCCCAGATCCAGCGAAAGCAGTGGATCGGCAAAGTACACCGTGCCGGCCCCGGCGTCAATGATCACATCGTCAAAATCGCAGTGTTCCGAAAGGCTTTGCAGCGTTTCCGGATCCGGTACGGCCACGCCCTCGGCGCGGTGGTCGTGCCAGCTGCGCAGCACCGCGCCCATGGCCACGTTCACCCGGCCCTGAAGCTTTGGCTGCAATTCCTTCATGTACAGCAGCAGCCCGATCAGCTCGGGCTCGGCCGCCGTGGGCTCCCGCCCGGCGTTTTCATTGACGTAATACAGGTTATGCACGCCCGCATAGGCATTATAGCCGTCAAAAATTTGGTGGTACCGCAGGAACATGTCCCTGGCGGGTCCGTAGGCGGCGTCAAAGGCCTCCTGGCTTTCGGCGTAGCCCATGATGGTGATCACGGTATCAAAGGCGTCATAAAAGGATGCGGAATATTTTTCCAGTTTTTTTTCACCGGCGGCGCAGCCCGTACAAAGCAGGCACAGCGCCAGCAGCAGGCACAAAAAACGAAGCTTTAATCTCATACGGGTTCTTTCATCCATTCACAAAAACGAGAATTTGCGCAATACAGTAATGTATTTTACCACAGTCTCATTTGGTTAGACAATATTAACTGATTGGCAATCACAAAAATTCGCGGGAACATTGCAGAAAAAATCAACCATGCACGCAAAGGCGCTTCCTGTTTACCTTCTCCCCAGGCTGACCTCGCCGGCCCGGCAGGCCTCCAGCAGCGTCACCAGATCGTCCATGCGCTCCTTCATGGCCCGGCCGTGATCGGTATCGCGCACGTAACGGCGCTTGGGATAGGCGGCAAACTCAAAGCTCTGACTGTGGATATCGGTGCCGTTGGCCTGGGCGTCCTGAAGGCTGGTAAAGGGCTGGTGGCTCATGAGGCGCATGCCGTGGCTGTTGGCGATCAGCGTATAGCCCGCGATGCCGGTGGTTTTCTGGTAGGCCCGGCAAAAGCCGCCGTCGATGACCACCAGCCGGCCGCCCGCCTTCAGCGGGCTTTCGCCATGGCTCACCCGTACCGGCGTATGGCCGTTGACGATGCGGCATTCCTCCCCCGTCAGGCCAAACTCGGCCAATATCTCCCGGCACTTTTCCTCCCGGTTATACCAGGTGTAATAGGGATTGCGCGGCTCATGCCAGGCCGTTTCATCCGCAATGAAGGCCCGGGCAAAGGTTTTGACGTGCCTGCCGCATACCGGCGAATCGGTGCCGCACCACAGATACCACATAAAGTCCAGCGCATAGCGGTCGCCCTTGTAGAAGGCCCGGCGGGCCACCTGATCGCAGTAATCCATGAAGGCTTTGCCGGAAAGCTTTTTCCCCTCCAGCGTTTTTTGCAGGAAGCTGCCGTCCTCCCTCAGCGGCACGCAGCCGTGAAACAGCAGATTGCCGTTGAAAGCCCGGTACATAAAGCCCCGGTCATAGAGGAAGGCCACGTGCTCATGCAGCCGCAGGCTGTGGGTAAAGGCGTCGCACAGGCCGCGGATCACCTGTTCTTCCGCTTCGGTCAGCCGGTAAGGATCCTCGGGCAGAAGCGTAGGCAGGGGCAGCTCCTTGATCTCCCAGGTGCGGCCATCGGCTTCCACGGTGTAGTTATTGCGGTTCAGCTTGTGCAGCAGCAGCCTTTCCTCCATCTCAAACTCCGGATTGCGGCGGATCAGCTGGCCCTCCAGCTTGAACATCATCACCTGGACGGCGTGCACCAGCGCCTTGTCCAGCGGCATGCCGGGATAGGTTTTTTCGGCAAACAGCGAAAGCTCCCGCAGCGGGATGCCGTACCCGCTTTCCAGGATGGTCATGTTGTGATAAGCCAGGGCGTTGCGCACCACGGCGGCGACGCACGCCTCGCTGCCCGAGGCCGCGCCCATCCACAGGATATCGTGGTTGCCCCATTCGATGTCCACCGAATGATGGTTCATTAGTATATCCATAATGCTGTCGGCCCGGGGCCCGCGGTCAAAAATATCGCCCACCACATGCAGGCGGTTCACCGCCAGGCGCTTGATGAGCGATGCCTGCGCCCTGATCAGCCCATCGCCGCTGCGGGTGGCGATCAGCGTATCCACCAGCGCATGGTGATAACGGCGCTGGTTGTCCTCCTGTTCGGAAAGCGCCTGCTCCTCGTCGCTTTGAAAATGCATGAGCTCATCCAGCACAAAGGCCCATTTTTCGGGCATGGCGCGGCGCACCTTGTCCTGGGTGTACTTGGAGGACAGCATGCGGCACAGGGTGGTCATATGCTCCACCTGATCCCGATACCAGTCCGGCGATATATCGCCGGATTCGGCGTGCATGTGCTTTAAAACGGCGTCGGGATAATAGATCAGTGTGCACAGGGCGTCGGCCTGCTCGGGCGTCAGCCTGTCCCCCAGCCATAAATCCACCTTTTCCCGGATCACGCCCGAGCAGTTGTTCATGATATGGCAGAAGGCCTCGTACTCGCCGTGGATGTCGCTCATGAAATGCTCGGTGCCCTTGGGCAGGCTGAGCTGGGCCCGCAGGCGCGTGATCTCGGTGCACAAATCCTCCACCGTGGAAAACTGCTCCGCCAGCAGCGCCAGATATTTTTGCCGCAGGATATCCATGCTCCACCTCACAGATTTTTCAGCATATCGTTGTTGACCTTGCTGTACAGCAGCAGGCAGATACAAAGCGAAACGGCCTCGGCAATGGGGAAGGACCACCATACGGCGTCCACTCCGCCCAGGCGGCTGAGCACCCAGGCCGCGGGCACCAGCACGATCAGCTGACGGCTCAGGCTCATGATCAGGCTGTACACGCCCTTGCCCACGGCCTGGAACACCACCGATATCATGATGCCCGCCGCCGCCAGCAGGAAGCACAGGCTGATGGTGCGCAGCGCCTTGCAGCCCATGGCGGTCAGCTCGGTGGCCTCCCCGGGTTCAAACAGGCTGAGCAGCACCTGGGGCACGGCCTGGAACAGGATCATACCCACGCCCATAATGGCCAGGGCAATGATCAGCGCCACCTTCAGCGCCTCATATACCCGCTTGCGGTTGCGCGCGCCGTAATTGTAGGCCAGAATGGCCACCAGGCCGTTGCTCAGGCCGAACACCGGCATGAATACAAAGCTCTGCAGCTTGAAGTACACGCCCAGCACATTCACCGCCACGGCGCCAAAGGACAGCAGGATCTTGTTCATCAGCAGGTTCATCACAGAGGAAATGGCCTGCATCACGATGCTGGGAAAGCCCACCTGCAAAATGGCCGTGATGGTTCTCTTTTCGGGCCTGAAGCCCCGCATATCCATGCGCAGCTCGTGGTTTTTGGTCTGGTTCAGGAAAATGCCCAGGCTCATGCTCACCATCTGGCCGATCACCGTGGCCCAGGCGGCGCCCGCCACGCCCATCTTCATGGCAAAGATCATGATGGGATCCAGGATGATGTTGGTCAGCGCGCCCGCCAGCTGGGTGGCCATGGATAATACGGTGTTGCCCGTGGCCTGCATGAGCCGCTCAAACACCATGGACAAAAGCAGGCCGAAGCTGAACACCGTGACAATGGTCAGGTAGCTGCCGCCCATCCGCTGCAGATCAGCGTCGTCGGTGAACAGCCGCAGGAAGG
>JAFUGB010000247.1 GCA_017469605.1 Clostridia bacterium | reverse complement strand
GGAAGGCCAGGATCAGGCAGATGATCGTTTCCGGTACCAGGTAAACGCCGTTGTACACGATGGAGTACAGCAGGGGAGAGGAAAACTGGGTGGAGCCGATCACCAGATCCTCAGGCGCCGAGCCCGCCACCCACATCAGGCCCGCCAGGATGGCGCTCACCGCGCGGCCCAGCGCCGCCACGGGAATGCCGATGTACATCCATTTGTCGCTCTTGTTATGGGCAATGCCCGCCAGGCCCAGCGCCGCGAAGGCCAGCAGATAATCCAGGATGAACTGCCATACGTTCAGCCACCAGCCGCCCTGCAGGTATTGAAGCAATCCGTAGGCCAGGCCGGCCAGCAGGCCGGGGCCCACGCCGTAGGACACGGAAAACAGCATCAGCGGCAGCATGCTGCCCAGGGTAACGCTGCCGCCGGTGGGCATGCGGTACAGGCGGATGCAGCTGAGCACGAAGCTGAGGGCGATGGCCAGGGCACCGGAGGCGATCATTTTGGCGGACCACTTCTGCCCCTTCCGGGATACGGCGATCAGGATCACGGCCAGCGCCACCAGCGCGGCGATGGCGATCCAGGTGGTGGGGGTGACTTCGGCAAGCTTTTTAAACATTTGTACCTCCTTTTCCCGCAAAACAAAACCCGCACGCTTGCGCATGCGGGAAACGGGCGCGAAGTGATTTCCTTCGCCAGTCCGCTTCCCTACGGTAGGATGATCTACACAGGTTCAAGGGGACCGGCGTTTTCCGCCATCTCAGCCGCTTTGCGACGCCCCCAGCGGGTACGCATTGCATTATAGCACAAAAACGATATATGTCAAGGAGAGATACCATGGCTTACCACTTTTTTGCCTACATGAACCGCATGAAGTACATCCGCCGTTGGGGCCTTATGCGCAACACCAAGATAGAAAACGATATGGAGCATGTGTTCCAGACCGCCATGATTGCCCACGCCATCGCGCTGCTGGGCAACAACCGCTACGAGCGCCATTATGATGCCGAGCACATTGCCGTGCTGGGCATGTACCATGACGCCAGCGAGGTGATCACCGGCGATCTGCCTACGCCCATCAAGCACAACAATCCGGCCATCAAAAAGGAATACCACAAGCTGGAATCCATTGCCCAGAAGCGGCTGCTTACCATGCTGCCCGCTGATATCATGCCCGATTACGAGCCGCTGATCGAGCCCGACGAAGCCACCGAGGAATGGCGCATCGTGAAGGCTGCCGATAAGATCAGCGCCTACATCAAATGCATGGAGGAGCGCAGCGCCGGCAACCGGGAATTTTTGCAGGCGGAGGAAACCACGCTGGCCGCCATCCGCAAAATCGATCTGCCCGAGGTGCAGGATTTCATGGATGAGTTTGTGCCCGGCTTTGCCATGTCGCTGGATGAGATTTCCCGCACTTGAGGGCGGTTTTCCATCCTGAATAACCCGATCGCAGAAGGAAGGACCGTCCCATGATACGGATGAAAAGAATCGGTTTTGTAATGCTGTCAGCGCTTGTGGCGCTCTGCCTGCTATGGGCCTTTTATCCCCGGGAGGGCGAGCGGGTCACTGGCCGGCGGAAGGTCCAGTATTCCCTGCCGGTGGGGGAGGAGCCGCTATCCTGGGAGCTGATGAAGCTTGAGGGCAACATTCATACGCTGTATCTTCAATTTGATACGTTCCAGCGATCCAACCCGGGCAAGATGACCGTTGAAATGTATAAAAACGGTGAAAAAGCCTTCAGCCAGAATTTTAATGCCGCCAATCTGAAGGATCACGCCTATGAGGCGCTGCAGGTCAATCCGCCGATCAGTGTCACGGAGCAGGATACGGTGCGGGTGTCGGTGACGGGCAGGTTCCGGGGCGATCAGTACGTGGCCCTGCTGACCACAGGCGAGGACGCGGCGCAAATGGAGGGTGATTATCGGCTTGGGGTACGCGGCGCGCTGGGCGCTTCGTGTGCCGTATGCTGGACGGTTCTGGGCGTGGCGGCGATTTTTGTATTGTGGGGCGCGATCAGGATCGATTTTGGCCGCTTCAGCCTGGGAAAGTATGCGGCATTTGCCATTTTTGCGGCAGCTGTGTGTCTGTTTGCCCAGTATGACTTGGCTCAGCAGATGGTCTTTGATGTGGCTACGCCGGTGCTGAATGCCGCGGGAAAAGCCGAGAAAAGGCATGCCGTTACGCGGATCGCCTGGGACGCGGCCATGATATCCATGGGCGTTTTGCTGGTGTACGCTGCTTTTGCGGTGATCCAGGGCCGGCGGGCAAAGCTGACGGTCGCCAGGTTTTTCCTGGCGTCGGTGATCCCGCTGTCGGCAGTATATCTGCTGCTGATGCAGCCCTGGAATTCGCCGGACGCGGGCATGCATTTTGCGGCTGCCTACCGGTATTCCAGCCTGCTGCTGGGACAGGGCGGGGAAAAGGAATGGCTGGCCCGGGGCGACGATGCCGTGTTTTTTAACCAGGTATGGATGACCAAGCTGAACCCTTCAACGGCGGATATGTATGCCGCCGCGCAGAGCGCCCATCCCCTGATCAACGGGGAAGCAAGCGCGCGGCTGTCCATTGACGCCGGCCGCATGCGGTTTTATTCGCCGGTCAATTACGCGCCGCAGGTCGTTGGGCTGACCGCGGCGCGGCTGCTGCGCCTGGGCACAGTGGCTTCCATATGGCTGGGCAGGCTTTGCATCCTGGCCTTCTACATTGTGGCTTGCCGGCATGCCGTTAAAAAAACGCCGGTGGGAAAAAGCGTTTTTGCCGCTGTGGCGCTGCTGCCTATGTCGCTGATGATGGCCAGTTCATATTCCTATGACGCAATGGTGCTGATCTGCACGCTCAATTTCCTGGCGTCAGCCTTCAGCCTGCGCGCCTGCCCGCAAAGGCGGCGGGAACTGGCGGAATGCTGTGCCTGGGCCTTTGCGCTGGGCGCGGTAAAAGGCGGCGGCTGGCTGCTGATGCTGCCTTTGACGGGGATGCTGTTCAGCCGGGAGGACAGGCGGGGCTCGATGGGCAAAATCCTGTGGGTCTTCGGCGCGGGGATCGTTTCGCTGGTGATCTTTGATTTGCTTCTGCCGGGGGGCGAAACGCTGTTCCAAATGGGCGGCGAAACCGGCAAGCTGTCCGCGGCGTATGCGCTGATCCACCCCCTGCGGTATTTTCTAATGGCCGCCGAGGCTTTTGTGAAAAACACCGATATGTGGCTGGTCAATATGGGCGGAACGCAGCTGGCCTGGGCAGAACCGGTGATTCCCGGCGCGTGCGTCTTTGGGTTGGCGGCCGCCGCGGCGCTGTACAGCCTGTACGAAAAGGACCGGCTGACGCTGGCCGGGCGGGACCGGCGATTGATGCTGGCTGTAGCGGCCTTGGCCTTCTGCCTGACGCCGGCCATGCTCCTGAGCAATACCAGCGTGGGAAGCAGCTTCATTTTGGGCGTGCAGGGACGTTACTTCCTGCCGGTGCTGCCGCTGCTGCTGCTGGCGCTGACAAAGTTCGGGCTGTGGGCAGGGAATATTGAAGGGAGCCGGCGGCTGGCCATCCGCGGCGGATTCTATGGCTGGTTTGCCCTGATATCCTGCGCGTGCGTGTTTTATATGCTGCATTTATATTTGCTCAGGTGAGAAAAACAGGAAAGGAACGAAGATGAACGCTTATTTTGCCGGCGGGTGCTTCTGGTGCATCACGCCCGACTTCCGGGAGACCGAGGGCGTCGCCGGGGTGACCAGCGGCTTCTCCGGCGGCGAGGAGGCAAACCCCAGCTACGAGGACGTGAAGGCCCAGCGCACCGGCCACCGGGAGACCATCCGG
>JAFUGB010000246.1 GCA_017469605.1 Clostridia bacterium | reverse complement strand
TTTTTCATTTTGTTTTTCCTTCCTTCTTTTCGTTTTTATCATCGCAGAAATACCAACAGCGGTACTTCCCGTGATCGGGGTAGGGGTCCCTGGCATAGGCCACGGCGCAGCGGAAGGCGTACAGCACGCACTTGTCCAGTTGCTGGCTTTGGCGCAGGCAGGCCTTGATATAGAGTTCGTCCGGGTCGGCGCCCTTTAGCTTCTCCAGGGAATCATAGCCCAGGTCCATCAGCTCCTGCTCTTTCTTGGCGCCGATGCCGGGCACGTTTCGCAGATCGCTCATGGTCACAGCTCCTTTGTGAAATCCGCAATGGGCCGGTACACGTCATGCCACGGGGCGTAGGGCTTCGCGCCCGGCGCGGCATAGCCCACGGGCAGCAGGCAGATGGGCTTGATGTAGGGTGGCAAGTCAAAAGCCTTTGCCACCTCCGCTACGTCAAACAGGCGCACCCACACGGAGCCCAGGCCCTGTTCCCAGGCTTCCAGCATCATGTGGGTGCAGACGATGCTGCAATCCATCTCCCCGGCGCTGTAGCCCGGCTCAGTCTGGCTTTTCCAAGTGCGGCGCTCGTCGCTGCAGACCAGGAATACCAGCGGCGCGCCATAGATGCACCGGCACAGGCGGTTGATTTTGGCCAGCGCTTCGTCGCTTTTGAGCACATAGATCATCTGCGGCTGATAGTTGACCGCTGTCGGGGCCAGCTGCGCCGCCTTCAGGATCAGATCGATCTTCTCCTGCTCCACTTTTTTGCCGGAATAAGTGCGCACAGAATACCGCTGGGCCGCCAGATCAAGAAAGCTCATACCGTCACCGCCTTACAGGTACTGATGGAACACCTTGGCCAGGATTTTCCACTGCCCATCTTCTTTGATCAGGCTATGGAAATCGGTAAAAGACAGGCCGTGCCAGTTTTCCAGCGTAACGCGAACGACGGCCGCCGTGCCTTCAATGCTCAGCACATCCACCCGCGCCAGGGTATCGGGCGCCGGGCCAAAGGCGTCCACCGCGCCGTACAGCGCTTCAATGGAGCCATGGTAGTATTCGCCGTTCAGATAGCCGTACATCAGCGCGTTATCGGTAAACGCGGGCTTCATGATGTCGCTCTTGCCTTCTTTGCAGGCTTCGGTATATTTGCTGATCGCCGCCAGCACCGCTTCATAATCCGCCACTTTGATCTTTTCCATGTTCATTTTCCCCCATGAATTGATTTGCGATTGACTTTTTTGTCCCGCACATCTATAATTATAGCCGGAATTATAAACTCTACAAGAACGCACTTTTTTGTGATATACTATCAAATAGTATAGTATGGAGAGATCAGATGAACATTGAGAAGGTAAAAGGCTATCATTGCCCGGTGGAAGCGGCCATGGATGTGGTGGGCGGAAAATACAAGGCAATGATCGTATACGAACTGATGCACGGCACCAAACGGTATCACGAGATCGCCAGCGCCGTGCCCCAGGCCACGCCCCGGATGCTGAGCAAGCAGCTAAAAGAATTAGAGGAGGACGGGGTGATCAACCGCATCCTCTATCCCGTGGTGCCGCCCAAAACAGAGTATTCCCTGACAGAGATGGGGCAAACCCTGGTGCCCATCGTGGACGCCCTGTGCAAGTGGGGCGAGCATTATTTTGAGCTGGCCGGGGTGCCGGTGCCCTGCGGATGAATTCCAGGCTTTTGAATTTTGATGAAAACTTGCGCTGAAAGAAAGCTCCCGTGAAAAAAGCGGGCGCCTTATCATATCGCCTCTTGCCTGCGATCTGTTTCTATGCCAATCAAGAATAGGCTGCCGTCATGGTTGCATCTCGCCCTGAGCTGTGGTATGCTGGTGCTGCGCGCCGATACAGCGCGCCTGGAAGGATGGATACATATGAAAAACCAAAACGCGCGCGACTTGATCGCTTTCATTCAAAAAAGCCCTACGGCGTTCCACGCCATTGATACCATCTGCAGGGAGCTGGGCGGATTTACACAGCTCCACGAGGGTGAAAAATGGCGGCTTATGCCCGGCGGCAAATACTATGTGACCCGCAATTGCAGCAGCATCATCGCCTTTACACTGCCTGAACAGCCCTTTGACGGTTTCCAGCTCATCGCCAGCCATTCGGATTCGCCCACCTTTAAGATCAAGGAAAATGCCGAAACCGAGGTGCGGGGGCATTATATCCAGCTGGATACCGAGCGCTATGGCGGCATGATCATGTCCAGCTGGTTTGACCGGCCCTTGTCGGTGGCGGGGCGGGCGCTGGTGCGCACGGCCGAAGGACTGCGCACCGCGCTGGTGAATCTGGACGCCGATATGGCCATCATTCCCAATGTGGCCATCCATATGAACCGGGAAGTTAATAACGGCTATAAATTCAATCCCGCCGTGGATACCTTCCCGCTTTGGGGCAGCGAGACCGCCAAGGGCACCTTCCGGACGCGGGTAGCGCAGGCAGCCGGGGCGGCGGAAGGGGACGTGCTGGGAGCCGATTTGTACCTGTATAACCGCATGCCCGGCACGGTTTGGGGCGCGGAGCAGGAATTTGTGTCGGCGCCGCGGCTGGATGATATCGAGTGCGCCTTCTGCGCCGTACAGGCATTTAAGGCGGCCAAGACCGGAAAGCATGCCAATGTATGCTGCGTGTTTGATAATGAAGAGGTGGGCAGCACCACCAAGCAAGGCGCCGATTCCAGCTTCTTGGAGGACGTGCTGCGCCGCATCATACTGTCCTTGAGCTATGGGGAGGAGGCGTATTATACCGCTTTGGCCAACAGCTTTATGCTGTCCGCCGATAATGCCCACGCCATGCATCCCAATCATCCGGAGTACTCCGATTCCCAAAACCACGCCTTTATGAACGGGGGGATCGTGATCAAATTCAATGCCAATCAGAAGTATACCACCGATGCGGTCAGCGAAGCGGTATTCCATCAAATCTGCGCGAACGCCGGCGTGCCCGTGCAGCATTATGCCAACCGTTCCGATATGCCGGGCGGCGGCACGCTGGGCAACATCAGCGGCAGCCATGTTTCCATCAATACATTGGATATCGGCCTGGCTCAGCTGGCCATGCACAGCAGCTATGAAACGGCGGGCGCGCGGGATATCGATTATATGATCGAAGGCATGCGGGCCTTCTATGAAACCGAGGTCAAGTGCCTCAAGGATGGACAATATCGCCTTTAATGAAAAAACGGACGGCGGAAGAAATTTTTCCGCTGTCCGTTTTGAGCGTATATGCCTGTGTCTTTTATCCAATAATTTATTCGGCTTCTTCTTTTGGGGCCTGCTGCCCTTCCAGGAGCAGCAGCTTTTCCGCCAGCAGCCGGGCCAGGCCGCCCACCACGGCGGAAGCCGCGATCATATCCTCGGGATGGTTGCTGGCCAGGGAGGAATCTGATTCCAGCCCCAGGATCGGCCCGGCAGCCATCAGCACCTGCTGGGAAAAATACTGTGTGGCCATGCGGTGACGGGCAATATAGGCGGCATATACGCTTTTCAGCTCCTCCTCGGACAGGTTGCTGGGGATCAGCCTTTGGATCAGCGATATGCTCAGTCCCTGCTTTAGGGAGCAAATCATAATCAAATAGGCCAAATGCGTGCGGTAATACCGCTTTTTGACCGGCATGGGCATGACTTTGTTGCGAACATAGTTATTAATGGTGGCGGCGGTGATGAACTGCTCTTCCTTCAGCTCGGGCGGCATGTAATCCAGATATTGCTTGAGCACCACCACCACCTGCTCCATGTACAGGCCGATATCCGGAATCTCTTCCCAGGAGGGCAGGCGGTACCGTTCCAGGTACTTTTCCCAGTGGCGCAGTTTGGCTGCGACCAGGCTGTTATCATACATCGCGCATCCCTCCTCCCGTTCAGTATACCACATTCGGAATAAAAATCAAGGATATCTTGACGAAAAGCTTGCTTGACATATATTGGACAATATGATAATCTAATAAAGCATATTAGATTTATGCAGGGGTGATTGACTTGTTTACGATCGTTACAGATACATCGGCCAATTTGGACCGCCGCTGGCTGGAGGCGCATAATGTCCTGGCAATCCCATTCCATTATTTTGTGAAGGGGCAGGACTGTACCTGCCTGGATACCGAAAGCTTTGACGGCGCCTCCTTTTACAATGCCATGCGGGCGGGGGAAAAGGTGACCACCTCCCAGATCACGCCCCAGGCGTATCACGATATGATGCGGCCTGTGCTGGAGCGCGGCGAGGATATTTTGTATATCAGCATGTCTTCGGGCATCAGCGGATCTTACAGCCAGGCGGAGTTTTCAGCCCAGGAGCTTCGGGAGGAATACCCGGAGCGCAAAATCTATACCGTGGATACGCTCAGCGCTTCCCTGGGGGAGGGCTTGCTGGTGGTCCAGGCCGTGGAGTGCAGGGATCGGGGAGATTCGCTGGCGGATACCTATGAGCTGCTGATGCGGATCCGGCATCCCATGTGCCAGGTGTTTACGGTGGACGATCTCAAATACCTGCGCAATACCGGCCGGCTTTCCAATGTGGCGGCCATCGTGGGCATGGTGCTCAATATCAAGCCGCTGCTGAAGGGCAATACCGAAGGAAAGATCGTCAGCTTTGCCAAAATTCGCGGCCGCCGGCGGGCGCTGATGGGCATTGCGGAGCAGTATGATAAGCTGGTGCGCAACGCGGAACAGCAGACCATCGGCATCGCCCATGCCGATTGCCAGGAGGATGTGGATTATCTGATCAGCCTGCTCAAGGCCAACCATCCTCCCAAGGATATCATGACCGTGATGTATGAGCCAGTCACCGGTTCCCATGTGGGGCCGGGTACGGTGGCGCTGTTCTTCTTTGGGGACGAGCGCTTCCGCGGCCAGAATGATTCGCTGCTGGACGCCATCAGCCAGAAGGTGGACGAAAGCAAGGAAACGCTGAAAGCCACCATTGAAAAAAAGATCAAGAAATAAAAATTCGCCCCTTCTTCCGTGACGATGGAAAAAGGGGCGTTTTTTATTGCCAATTGTTGTTCCCGTCATAGGAAAACAGCTCCTGTCTGCCGCTTTTCAGTGTGACGGCAATGTTATACTGATCGTCCGCCCAGGCGATGGACGCGGTATCGGCGGCGGCAAACATCCGGCCGCAGGAATACCAGAGCTCTTCGCTGCCTTCATGCAGGTAGTATACATTAAAGGAAACGTAGGTTTGGCTGCCGATTTTGGGATAGGTCAGCCGCAGGCAGAAGGGCCCGTTGATCGTTCCCTCGGGCGCTTCCGATGTATCGATGGGCGTGTCCTCCGCTGCCTTGTTGGGCGTTGCAAACCTTTGTTTGATCACGGAAAACCCAAAGATTACGATAAAAATCAGCAGTAAGCCTGTGGCCAGGGCCAGGATACGGTTCAGCGTATGGCTATTCATGAGGTGCCTCCTGAAAATATAAAATCCAAATGTATTATACCGCCCGATTTCCCGAATGCGCAAGCGGTTCCTGCGCCGGGGCACAGCGTTATGATCGCGGGCTCCCAGGCTTATCTTTTCTGCCCCACAAGGATGCGGTCGGCAATCAGGGCAATCAGCTCGCTGTTGCTCGGCTTGTCGGCCTGGGAGACTACGCGGACGCCGTATACCTCGTTCAGCCGTTCCACTTGCCCGCGCTGCCAGCATATTTCAATGGCGTGGCGAATGGCGCGTTCAACATTGCCGGGCGTGCTGCCAAAGCTTTGGGCGATCATCGGATACAGGTTTTTGGTAATACATTGCATGCATTCCGGAGATTGGATCACCAGCTTTACCGATTCACGCAGGTACGTATAGCCCTTCATATTGACCGGCATTCCCAGGGAAAGAAAGATGTTGCTCAGTTGGGTATCCACGCCCGACGGATCATCGTCATGGCTGGATTGTACCTGCATGGTTACTTTGTATATCTGTGTGCTGTGCTCTGTCTCCACCGGAGCTTCCTGGTCCTCATCGGTAATCAGAATATGAATGTGCTTCATGAACAACGCCCCTCCAATAAGAAAAAAGTAAATGAATTTTCTATACATTATAAAATGACAAATCATGGAAAAAACCAGTATAAGTTGACAATCAGAAGCCTTTTTGCACAAAAAATACCTGCCGCGGATTTGCGGCAGGATCATATGACAGATCAGGACAGCAGCATGCGGTCATTTTCCAACGCGCCGCCGCTTTTTTCAAACAGCGCGATCAAATCCGCCCTGTGCAGCGATTGCTTCTGCGCACCGGAAATTTCCACGGCGATTTTGCCTTCGTTCATCATGATCAGCCGATTGCCCAGCCTGATGGCGTCGTGCATGTTATGGGTTACCATCAGCGTGGTCAGGTGATTTTCTTCAATCAGCTTCTGGGTCAGGGAAAGCACCTTGGCGGCGGTTTTGGGATCCAGGGCGGCGGTGTGCTCATCCAGCAGCAAAAGTTTGGGCGCTTTCAGCGTGGCCATCAGCAGGGTCAGCGCCTGGCGCTGGCCACCGGACAGCAGGCCCACCTTATCGGTCATACGGTTTTCCAGCCCCAGATCCAGCTCGCGCAGCAGCTCCTTGTACTTGGCGCGCTCGGCGCCGGTCACGCCCCATTTCAGCGTGCGGTGCTGGCCGCGGCGATAGGCCAGGGCCAGGTTTTCTTCAATGTTCATATCGGCTGCCGTGCCCATCATGGGGTCCTGAAACACGCGGCCCAGATACTGAGCGCGTCTGTGTTCGCTGAGGCGGGTCACATCATGGCCGTCCAGCAGGATCCGTCCGCCGTCCACGGGAAATACCCCGGCCACGCTGTTCAGCAGCGTGGATTTGCCGGCGCCGTTGCCGCCGATCACGGTGATAAAATCGCCGGGGTCCAGGCGCAGGCTCACAGCGCTCAGGGCGGTTTTTTCATTGACCGTGCCGCGATTGAATACCTTGGTCAGATTTTCCACCTGCAGCATTGTTATTTGCCCTCCTTCGCCAGCGATTTTTTAAAGGTGCGCAGCAGCTCCTTGCCTTGGGGCAGCCACAGCGCCAGCGCCACGGTGATGGCGGTGAACAGCTTCAGGTCGTTGGGGTTCATGCCCAGCTCCAGCACCAGGGCGATGATCAGGCGGTAAACCACGGCGCCCAGGATCAGCGCCACCAGGCGGCGGTAAAACCCCTTCCCGCCAACCAGCACTTCGCCAATGATCAGCGAGGCCAGGCCAATCACAATGCTGCCCGTGCCCATCTGCACGTCGGCAAAGTTCTGGCTTTGGGCGATCATCGCGCCGGACAGGCCCACCAGGCCATTGCTGATCACCAGGCCCAGGATTTTCATGGTATCGGTGTTGATGCCCTGGGCGCGCACCATCTTCTGGTTGTTGCCGGTGGCGCGGATGGCGCTTCCAAGCTCGGTGCCGAAAAACCAATACAGAAGGGTAATCACAACCAGGGCGCAGATGCCGCCCACCACGATAATGGCCACGCTGCCTGTCATGCCCGCGCGGGTCAGGGGACGGAATACGGTGTTCATACGCAGGATGGACAGGTTGGGCGCGCCCATGATGCGCAGGTTAATGGAATACAGCGCAATCATGGTCAAAATGCCGCTGAGCAGGGCGGGAATCTTCAGCTTGGTGTGAAGCACCCCTGTGCAAAGCCCTGCCAGGCAGCCCACCAACAGCGCGCAGAAGGAGGCCAGATAGGGATTGGCGCCTTTTACGATCATGGAGCAGGCCACCGCCGCGCCCAGGGGCAGGGTGCCTTCCACCGAAAGATCGGCAATGTCCAGGATGCGGTAGGTGATATACACGCCAATGGTCATGATGGACCAAAGGATGCCAAGGGAAATTGCGCCAAGCAATATCTGCGTCATGGTTCAACCGTCCGTTTCATCATTAATTGTATAAACAGGGGAAAGGCTCCGGAGGGAAAGGGCTTCCTTCCGGAGCGATGATGCCGTTCAGGAATCAGTTGGCAGCCGCCATCTCCACGGCATACTGCTGATACTGTTCAGGAATTTCAAAGCCGATTTCATCAGCCACGGTCTTGTTGAAGTAATACTCAAAGCCGGTGGCAAACTGCACGGGCATCTGGGAAATATCGGCGCCGTTCAGCACGTCGATGGCCATAATGCCGGTCTGGTAGCCCAGATCGTAATAGCTGATGCCCAGGGTGGCCAGGCCGCCCGCGCTGCACATGCCCTCTTCGCCGCAGATCACAGGCGTTTTGCTCTCGGAGATCACGCCGTACACCATGGCCATGGAGGAGGCGAACACGTTGTCCGTGGGGATGTAGATGGCGTCGCACTGGCCAACGATGCGCTGCACGGCCTGCTGCACGTCGTTGGTGCCGGTCACGGTCACTTCGGTGTAGGTCATGCCCAGGGTTTCAATGGCATCCCGGGCAATCTTGGCCTGCAGCACGCTGTTGGGCTCGGAAGAGGTGTACAGCACGCCCACGGTCTGGGCGTCGGGCACCAGTTCCTTCAGCAGCGCGATCTGGTCAGCAATGGGGTTCATGTCGGAGGTGCCGGAGATGTTGTAGCCGGGCTTGTCGTTGGATTCCACCAGCCGGGCTTCCTCATAATCGGTGATGGCCGTGCCCAGGATCGGGATGGTTTCGGTCTTGCTGGCCATCTGCAGGGCGGCAGGCGTGGCAATTGCCAGCGCCAGGGCCACGTTTTCACCCACAAACCGCTCAGCGATGGTGGACAGGTTGGAGGCTTCGCCCTGGCCGTTCTGGTAGTCAAGGGTGATGTTTACTCCGTCTTCATAGCCGTTATCCTTGAGGGCGGCGATAAAGCCTTCCCGGGCAGCGCTGAGGGCAACGTGCTCCATCAACTGGATGATGCCGATAACCGGCTTGTCCTCCGCCAGCGCGGAGAAGCAGGAAAGACAAAGAAGAAGGGAAAGAACGATTGCGGTTAGCTTTTTCATGGGTATTCCTCCTGGCTCAATCATTATTTTTCATCGCGCAAGCCGCGTGTGAAACGGG
This sequence comes from Clostridia bacterium, assembly GCA_017469605.1. GTDB lineage: Bacteria > Bacillota > Clostridia > Christensenellales > Aristaeellaceae > SFMI01. The sequence continues at coordinate 4,596 of JAFUGB010000246.1, read as the reverse complement.
GTTCTATTTGCCTCTCCCGCGTTTGGTCCATACAAAAACGCCCCCTGCCTTTGCAGAGGGCGGAATCAAACGATCCGCGGTACCACCTCAGTTTGCTTTGCCGCGCAAAGCCTCATTGGACAACTGCCATTGCCCTTCCCGGTAACGGCGGGATGCCGGCGGACCCTACCAGGCAAACGCCCTTCAGGCCGCAGCTCCTGGGAGGAATTCCTGCACGGCAGCCTGTCCCGCTTCCACCGATCGGGGCTCTCTGAAAGGCGCTTGTGATGCAGCACGTTTCCCAGTCATTGCTTTTGAATTGATAGGATTATAGCGCCGACGCGCAACAAATGTCAAGGGGACGGCTTTTAAAAATACAAACGGTATACAATTGTGCCGTTATTGTTTTCTTTGCGTTCTCATACTTGAATATTTACGCGCTGTCTGCTAAAGTGAAAATGAAATACTTTCGCGATGGTGGTAAAAAATGAACGGAAGAGCCCTGGAAGAACTGCTTGAACAGAAGGCGCGGCCCATCCTGGTGGAGCTTGATCCGCCGCGGCAAACCGACCCGGCCACCTTTTTATCCGCGGCCAGGGAATTGGCGGAGGCCGGGGCCGATGTGATCACCGTGGCCGATTGCCCTGTGGGCCGGGTGGGGATCGACGCCAGCCTTCTGGCAGCCAAGCTGCGGCGGGAATATGGCATCGAGGTGCTGCCCCATATGGCCTGCCGGGACCGCAATCTGAACGCCATCCAGGCGCTGCTGCTGGGGCTGGCCATGGAGCGGGTGGGCAGCGTGCTGCTGATCACCGGCGATCCGGTGGCGCAGAAGGACCGGGAGCATATCAAGGGCGTATTCCAGCTCAATTCCCAGACGCTTGCCCAGGCCATCTCCCAAAAGACGGCGGCGGGCGAACTGCCGGCGTATTTTCTCTGCGGCGCGCTGAACGTCAATGCGCCCAATTTTGAGGCGGAGCTGAACAAAGCCCTGCGCAAGGAGGCATGCGGCATCCGCGCCTTTCTGACCCAGCCCATCTCCGGCATCCGGGCGGTGGAGAACCTGTACAGGGCCAGGGAAGCGCTGCGCGGATACCTGCTGGGCGGCCTTTTTCCCATCGTCAGCTATAAAAATGCATGCTTCCTGCAAAAAAACGTGGCCGGGATCACCATTGATCCTGAAATTGTGGCCTCTTACGAAAACCTGGACCGGGAGCAGGGAGAAGCCCGGGCGCGGCAGCTGTGCCTGGACATTGCCGCCCGCACAGCGCAGGCCGTGGACGGTTTCTATATCATGACGCCTTTCCAGCGGGTAACGCTGGTAAAAAGCATTATTGCCGGGATTCGGGAAAAGAATTGAAATGCGGATCGATATTGATGAAGCGTTGCGCTATCTTGGCGCGGCAGGGGCGGACGGTGGACTGCGGGCGGAGGTCGAGCAGGTGGCCGGAACGCTGGAAGGCAGGCTTTCTCCCCGCTTTGTGCTGAAGGAATTTCCACTGGTTCATGAAGCGTCAGGCGTGGCTTTGCCCGGCGCCGGCATGCTCCTGCCCGGCGGTCTGGCCCGAAGGATGCTGGCTTCCAGCCATCACGCGGCGCTGCTGGTATGCACCCTGGGCGCGGAGTTTGAAGCCATGTACCGCACCTGGCAGGCCCGGGATATGGCCCGGGCGGTGATCCTGGATGCTTGCGGCAGCGCCTATGTGGAGGCGGGCTGCGATGAAGCGGGGGAAAGGCTGGCGAAAATGCACCCCGGCGCCTATTGTACCGACCGCTTCAGTCCGGGCTACGGCGATTTGCCGCTGGCGTTGCAGGATGATTTTCTGCGGGCTGTCGATGCCGGCAGGCGGCTGGGCGTGCAGGCCGGGCCGTCACATCTGCTGATCCCGTCCAAAACGGTAACGGCGTTCATCGGCATTTCCCAGGAGCCGCAGCAGGCGCGCGTCCGGGGCTGCGCCCATTGCGCCCTGCGGGAAAACTGCGCCTTGCGCAAAGGAGGAAAAAACTGTGAAGGACAATAAACCCCTGCTGCTGGACGGCGCCATGGGCACGGTGTTGCAGCGCATGGGTGTAAAACCCGGGGAAAACGGCGAATTGCTCAGCCTGACCCGACCCCAATGGATCGAGGATATTCATCGGGCGTATATCCGGGCGGGCAGCCGGGTGATTTATACAAACACCTTCGGCGCCAACCGCCGAAAGCTGCGGGACAGCGGATACACCGTTCAGGAGGTCATTGGCCGCGCCGTTTCCATTGCGCGCGGGGCAGCGGAGGGATCAGGCGCGCGGGTGGCGCTGGATATCGGGCCCATTGGCGCGCTCTTGGCGCCGCTGGGCACGCTGGCCTTTGAGGAAGCCTGCGATATTTTTGCCGAAATCGTGGAAGCGGGCAGGGATGCTGATCTGATCGTGATCGAAACCATGACCGATCTGCAGGAGGCCCGGGCCGCGCTGCTGGCCGCCAAGGAGCACAGCGGGCTGCCGGTATATGTGACCATGAGCTTTGACAGCACCGGCCGCACCTTTACCGGCTGCTCCCTGGCATCCATGGCCCATGTGCTGGAGGGACTGGGGGCTGATGCCATTGGCATCAACTGCTCGGTGGGCCCCCGGGATATGCTGCCCATGATCGTCGAGCTCAAGCGGCATACCCGCCTGCCGGTGATCGCCAAGCCCAATGCCGGGATGCCCGATCCGGTGGACGGGCATTACGATTTGGATCCCGCGGGCTTTGCCGCCGTGATGGCCGAAATCATCCGGGCGGGCGCGGATATGGTGGGCGGGTGCTGCGGCACGGCGCCAGAATACCTGGAGACTTTGAACCGCTTGCCGGCGTCGGAAAGGACTGACAGCGGGTATCAGGCGCAAAGCTTTGTATGTACATCAACTGTGCCGATGCCGCTGAACGGCGTGCGGGTGATTGGCGAGCGGATCAATCCCACAGGGAAAAAACGCCTGCAGCAGGCGCTGCTGGAGGACGATCTGGATTATGTTGCCGATCTGGCCATCCAGCAAATGGATGCCGGGGCCGATATTTTGGATGTGAATGTGGGCTGCCCCGGCGTGGACGAGGTCAGCCTGCTGCCCCGGGCGGTGAAGGCCATCCAGGCGGTGGCGGATATCCACTTGCAGATGGATTCCGCCAATCCTGACGCGCTGGAAGCCGCCCTGCGGGTATATTGCGGCAAGGCCATCATCAATTCGGTCAGCGGCAAGGAAGAATCCCTGCGCCGCATCCTTCCCATGGCAAAAAAATACGGCGCGGCGGTGGTGGGACTGGCGCTCGATGAAAACGGACTGCCCGATTCCGCTGAAAAACGGTATGCCATTGCCGAAAAGATACTGAACCGCGCCCTGGCCCTGGGTATTCCCCGGGAGGATGTATTTATTGATTGCCTGGCGCTGACGGTGTCGGCCCAGCAGGATCAGGCCCGGGAAACGTTGGAAGCCATCAGCCGGGTGACGCGGCAATTGGGCCTTCAGACCGTGCTGGGGGTCAGCAATATTTCCTTCGGTTTGCCGGAGCGCCCGGTCATGACCCGGACCTTTCTGGCGGCGGCGATGCAATCCGGCCTTTCGCTGCCCATACTTAATCCCAATCAGCGGGAGATGCTGGATACGGTGGCGGCCTTCCGTGTGCTCAGCGGCGAGGACAGGGAAAGCCGCGCGTACGTGGCGCGCTTTGCCGGGGAAACGCCGCGGACAATACAGGAAACGGTCTCCCTGACCCTGGACGAGGCCATTTATCGCGGCCTCAAGGGCGAGGCGGGCAAGCTGGCCCGCCAGGCCCTGGCGCACAGCGGCGAAATGGAGTTGGTGGAAAACCGCTTGATCCCGGCGCTGGATCGGGTGGGGACGGACTATGAAAAGGGCGCGGTGTTTTTGCCCCAGCTGCTTTCGGCGGCTCAGGCCGCCCAGGCGGTGTTTGAGCAGATTCGCGAATCGCTGCTCAGCAAGGGCGAAGCCCGCCTGTCCAAGGGCCGGATCGTGATGGCCACCGTGCAGGGGGATATCCACGATATCGGGAAAAATATTGTAAAAACGGTGCTGGAAAACTACGGCTATTCCGTATTGGATCTGGGCCGGGATGTGCCGCCGGAACAGGTGGTGCAAGCCGTGCGGGAGGAGAGGATTGGCCTGGTGGGCCTTTCGGCGCTGATGACCACAACCTTGCCGGCCATGGAAGAAACCGTGCGGCAGCTTCGCGCTTTGCCCGATCGCCCCGCTGTCATGGTGGGCGGCGCCGTGGTTACGGCCGATTACGCAAGCCGCATCGGCGCGGATTATTACGCGCGTGACGCCCGGGATTCGGTGAATATCGCCAGGAAAGTGCTTGGATGACGCAAAAACCGTAATGCAGGAATAAATATCATTCTGATCCCAAATAAAAACTGTACAAACAGAAATTGGTGGGGGAAACGATAAGGGCCTGCGCGGCCCTTAAGATCCTGCGGCAAGGGATTCATCCCTTGCATCCCACCGGGCGAACCGGCTTAAAAGAAACAACTAACAATTTGCGCCTGTAGCTTGAATATCGCACCGAGAGCTTCTGGGCAGGAGAAAACCCGTTGGCCAGCCGAAAAATAAGTTTACTTATTTTCCGGTCTGTCCAGGGGG
>JAFUGB010000245.1 GCA_017469605.1 Clostridia bacterium | reverse complement strand
GATTGACCGCCCTGCCCACATAGAAATTAATATCCGTCGCTTCCTCAAACAGCAGGCGGCTAATCAGCGAAGCGCCATCCTTTTGATTGCTCCATGTATCATACATCCTGTTTTCTCCAACGTAGTCCCTGGCATATTCTGCCACCTTATTGACGGTGATCACGCCCTCCGTCACCAGATCCACGCCATCCAGATAGGCAATGGGCGGTACATCCCCAGCTTCAAAATCCAGGCTGGCCCGTAGAGGCTTATTCAGCCATTTGGCGGCGATGGAAGCGGTGGTGCCTCCGCAGATGATGTGTTTGCCTTCTTTAGAAAAGAACAGGCTCATCATGCGGTCAATATCATCCCGATTGGCAGGCGGCCCGAACAGCATATTCATGGGTATCCGCTTGCGGATACGCACGACGCAGGCTGTGGCATCGTCGCCAGGCTCGCCGCCATATAGCTTGCTGCATTCATCGATCAGCAGGGTGGACAGGGTTTTAGCCGTATAGCCGCACAGGCTCATGGCCTCCATGAAGGTGATGATGTCTTCCCGCCGCCAGCCAAAATTGTAGCATGTACCCAGCCCAGCATGAGGGCAGCCATCGCTCATGGCGATGAATACATCATCCTGCTGTAAACGGATGACAGAACGGTATATTTTCTTCCCACCGATGTTCGTTTCGGATTTGGTGTATTCCCAATTCTCGCCGTTTCGGATCACGATCACATGGGGGTTATCATATTGGATGATTTCGGCGGTATGATTCTGGATCAGGCGGATGATGGTAAACGTGGAATAGGCGACGCCTCGCACGGAACACACCGGCAGCGTGGCGGCAATGGTTTCCACACATTCCTCCAGGGACAGGCCGGCCGCCAGCATGGTGGAAATGATCTTGCTGGTCAGGGTGGACAGGATACTGGCCTTGACCCCACTGCCCAGGCCATCCGCCAACACGATCACCGTGCTGCCATCCTCCTGCTCCACAATGTCTACATGATCGCCGCAAAGCTGCTCGCCCGCGTGGTTGATGCTCTTGAAACCAATATCGCAGCACAAATCATTCATCGGTGATGGACTCCTTGAGTTTACTTAACGCGATTTTGGTTTCCGCGGCCGTTTCTCCCAAAAGACTCGCAATTTCCTGCACGATTCGCATTTGCTTCTCTACCACCTTATCGGCCACCTCTACCGTTTGACGGCTGATTTCTTCCTTTTGCCGCCTGGCTTCCTCCTCGTCGGTCACATCCCGCATGATGCACAGCAGCATCCGTCCTCCTTCAGCGGGTACGATGGTTTGCTCTACATACCGGCCATACTCCGCCAGATAGGTTCTTTCATGGAACATACCCCGCCCCGTGTTTTTCACCTTCATAAAGGGAACGGGATCAAGCACACGGATCACCTGGTCACCCAGAATGGAAGCATCACTGCGAAGGTTCATGATTTTCAGCGCCGCTGGATTGATCTGCTGGACTTCCAGCTGATCGTTGAGCATGATGATGCCATTGGGCGAATTACGGGCGATGGTGTCTGATACATTTTCCGCCTTTTCCATCAGATAGGGCAGACACATGGAAATCTCCGCCTTGCCCTGGTAAATGGCGACGGCCTTTTCCCTGCATGTGTTATAGCCGCAGGAGCCGCAATTCAGCTCCTGGCTGGGTTTGAATTTGCCCATTTCCCGCAGGATGTCCCGAAGCTCTGTTTCTGATGGGAGAATCGCCCGCTGCTCAATGGGATCAAACTGCTTGCGCAGGGCTGAAACCGGAGGTTGCGTCACGGGATAATCCTTTTCCCCGGCATACTGCGATACTGCCAGGTAATCCCGAATGGGGCTGCGGTGATACTTCTCCATCACCGGCCCGCCCACGCAGCTGCCGGTGCAGGCGGACATTTCAATGAAACACCGATGGATTTTTCCCCGCTCTATATCCCGGAGCGCAGCCATACAGTTTTCAATGCCATCAATCGCCAGATAGGTGTATCCCGGCGCATCCTGAACCATGGTTTTGAGGATGCCGCCCGTGGTGGGAAAGAAACGTGCCAGGCTCTCCGGTTCAGCGCGCTTTTCCTGTTGCAGCTCGATTCCTTCTGCCTTTAGCCATTTCGTCAATTCCTCAAAGGTTAGTACGGCGTCCACGATGCCCTCATAGTGTTCCGCTTCATCCTTTTTGGCTACACACGGGCCGATGAATACTGTTTTCGCGTTGGGAAGCCGCTGCTTGATATCCTGGCAGTGGGCCTGCATGGGCGACAGTACATCGGCAAGGTAGGACAATTCACGGGGAAAATACTTCTGAATCAGCAAATTGACGGTATGACAGCAGGAGGAGATAACGACGTCATGTTCCTCCTCCCTAAGCATCCGATCATATTCCCGCTTGACCATGGTAGCGCCCAAAGCCGTTTCTTCGGCGTCATAAAAGCCCAGCTTTTTCAACGCCTCCCGCATGGATTCAATGCCCACGCCGTCATAGTTGGCAACAAAGGAAGGTGCCAACGATACCATCACAGGATCGCCGCTTTGGATCAACACCTTTACTTTTTCTGTATCATCCACAATCTCCTTGGCGTTTTGCGGGCATACCACAAAGCAATGGCCGCACAAAATACATTCGTTCCCAATGATATGTGCCTGATTGCCGGAAAAGCGAATGGATTTTACTGGACAATGCCGGATGCATTTATAACAATTCTTGCAGTTGGATTTTTTGGCCGAGACCGAAACGGAGGCGTAAGAAGACGAGGCCATGCGATACGAACGACTGATAGCACGGCGATTCCTGGGGCAGCAG
>JAFUGB010000021.1 GCA_017469605.1 Clostridia bacterium | reverse complement strand
TCGGCACGGACGTAGATGTAGCCTTCCTGCGCGCCGATGGCATAGCCGGCAATGGTCATGGCTTCCAGCACGCTGTGGGGATCGCCTTCCAGGATGGAGCGGTCCATGAACGCGCCCGGGTCGCCCTCGTCGGCGTTGCAGGCCACGTACTTGACGGGACCGGGGCGGTTATAGGTGAACTTCCATTTGAGGCCGGTGGGGAAGCCGCCGCCGCCGCGGCCGCGCAGGCCGGACTTGAGCACTTCGTCAATGACCTCCTCGCGGGTCATGGTGGTCAGCGCCTTTTCCAGGGCCTTATAGCCGTCAAAGGCCAGGTATTCGTCAATGTTTTCGGGATCGATCACGCCGCAGTTGCGCAGGGCAATGCGGTGCTGGTGCTTGTAGAAGCTGATCTCATCCAGGGGCTTGTTGGCGTCCTGCTCCTGAGTGGCGTGGTCGGTGTACACCAGGTGCTGCACCGGGCGGCCCTTGAGCAGGTGCTCGGAGACGATCTCGTCCACATCCTCCACCTTCACCCGGGAGTAGAAGGTGCCTTCGGGGTAAATGATCACCACAGGGCCGGCCTCGCACAGGCCGAAGCAGCCGGTGCGGATGACCTTGACCTCTTTATCCAGGCCCTTTTCCTGAATCTGCTGTTCAAAACGCTCAATGATCTGCGAAGAACCCGACGAAGTACAGCCGGTACCGCCGCAGCAGAGCACATGTGCGCGATAGATATCCATGGGCAATTCCTCCTCAGCGGTCAGCTGTTATTTGTCCTCGGCAGCGCCGATGGTATATTCGGTAACAGGGCGGCCGTTCACGATGTGCTCGGCCACCACGCGGCCCACCTTTTCGGGGGTCATGTGCACATAGGTCACCTTTTCCTTGCCGGGCAGGTACACATCCACCATGGGCTCCAGACGGCACATGCCAATGCAGCCGGTCTGGCTGACGGTTACCTTGCTCAGGGTGCGCTTGTTGATTTCGTCCATAAAGGCCATCATCACCGGACGGGCGCCGGCGGCGATGCCGCAGGTGGCCATACCCACCACCACGCGGATGTTTTCGTTATCGTCTTCCTTGCGCAGGTTGATGCGCTGCAGGGTGCGCTGACGGATTGCCTCCAGTTCAGCCATAGATTTCATAGGATCACACCTCCAAAAATCGGTTCAAGCTCCTCCCGGATGGCTTCCAGCATCCAGGCGGCCACTTCGGGTTCGTTCAGGGATACGCCGCCCAGGGCCTGCCGTACCTCGCGGGTATCAAAGGTCATTTCTCCTTTGGGCGAGGAGCATTGCAGCAGAAAGTCCGGGCCTTCGGGATTGGCGGTGACCAGCGATACCACGGTGCCGGCCAGGTCGCCCAGCGGCAGGCAGTCAATGCTGTCGGCGTGCAGGGTGGCGGTAAAGGTGGTGCCTGTCCCCACCTGGCTTTCAATGGCGATATCGCCGCCGGTCAGGCGGGCGTTCTGCGCCATCAGCGGGATGCCCATGCCCACCTTGCGGGTGGTGCGGGTGGTGCCAAAGGGGCTCATGACACGGGCCAGCAGCTCGGCGTCCATGCCGCAGCCGTCATCGGCAATGGTAAGCGCAATCAGCTTGCTTTCATCCACGCTGACGCCGATGCGCACCAGGCTTGCCCTGGCCCGTACACTGTTTTCCGCCAAATCCAGGATATGCAGCGACAGGTCCCGCATGGATTACTCCTTATATTTGGCCAGGATGCCGGGGATGTCCTCGGGCACCAGACGGCCGTAAACCTCTTCATTCACGGTCAGCACGGGAGCCAGGCCGCAGGCGCCCAGGCAGCGGGTGGCCTGCAGCGTGAACAGGCCGTCCTCCGTGGTATCTCCCACAGGGATCTTGAGCTCTTCGCTCAGGCGGTCCAGCACCTTCTGGCTGCCCTTTACATAGCAGGCGGTGCCCAGGCAAACGCTGATCACATACTTACCGGCAGGCTTGAGCTTGAACTGGGAATAGAAGGTGGCGACGCCGTACACTTCGCTCAGCGTTACCCCCAGCCCCTCGGCAATGGCCTTCTGCACATCCAGCGATACGCAGCCGAAGATGTTCTGCGCGCGCTGCATCACGGGCATCAGCGCACCGGGCTGATCGCGGAGCTCCTCAATCACCTGATTCAGTTGCTCGAACTTTTCCTTGTTATCCGGCATGATAGGAAAACCCTCCTTTTTTCGGCTCATGCATGGTTCATACACATACCGACATATTGTAACATAAGTGCGCGCAAAATGCACGCACTTTTTTATATTTTTTTATCGATAAATTGATATTTTTTTGCTGGTTAAATGAGCAAAACCTGCTTAAATATCCTTTTTTGACCGCATCCAGGCCAGCAGATCGCCCACCGTGCGGTGGCTCAGCCGCAGGGCGTGCTCCTTTTCCTGGATATCGCCCAGGTAGTGGGCGTCGCTGGAATGCAGCACATGGCGGCCCGTGAGCGCGCCTTCGTCGCAGGGCAGGTGGCGCCAGACCTCCACCGTTGGGTAAAAATAATCCTGGGGCATGAATCCCAGGTTGATCAGCAGCCCGTGGCTGCCGCGGTTGATATGGGCGGGCACGGGTACGCCGCCGAACGCCTCCACCCTGCGGGTCGCCTGGCTCAGCGAAAAATCGGTGGCGCCGATCAGGAGCGCGTCTTCCTCAGCGATGATCTCGTCATCGCTGTTCATCACCCGCTGGTTGCCAAAGAAGCTGGGCTTGTTTTTCTTTTGCGGCAGGTGCTCCCGCAGCATTTCGCCAAACTCCAGCGCCGCTTGCAATTCGGGAAAATATCCCAGCAAATGCACTTCCTCTTTGGTGGTGATCTCCATTCCGGGCACCAAAAGCAGCCCGTAAGCGTCGCATACCTCCTGGGCCGCGGGCAGATTGCGGGCTGTGTTATGATCGGTAATGGCAATGATATCCAGTCCCTTGATTTTTGCCATGCCGCAAATGTTGCAGGGGGTGCTGTCGTCATCTCCGCAGGGCGACAGGCAGGAATGAATGTGCAGATCGGCAAAGTAATCCATGGGATCAGTCCTTATCGGGAATGCCGGCGGCGTGCAGCCTGCCGCAGATTTCATAGCCGCTCAGCCCGCTTTCCAGCACGCAGATGCCTTCCTCGGCCGCCTTTTCGATGCTTTCCTTTTCCATTTGAATGTTTTCAGGCATGATCACGCAGGCCATGTCGTGCAGCGCCGCCACGGCGATCACGTTCATATGGGTTTGCACCGTCACCCAGGCCATGCCCTCCTGGCCATGGGCCATCACCCAGCTGAGCAGATCGCAGGTGTAGCCGCACAGCACGTCCTTGTCCAGGTCGGCCCCGGGCGTTTTGACCTGGGCTTCGATCAGGGGGAGGATGTCTTTGATTTTCATTCCGGTATTTCTCCTTCACTGCTGTTTATGGTTTGTTCAGCGCCTTGTCTGCGCCAGCTCCACCATCTGCTCGGCCATGGTTTGCAGCTTGTCGCGCATCTTGTGGATGCACTCCATTTCGTTGGCGAAGCCCAGCACGATGTCCTCGGCAAAGGAACGGCAGGTGGGGCTGCCGCAGCTGCCGCAGTCATAGCCCGGAAGCTCAGCGATGATCTCGTTCATGCGCTGCAGCTTCTGCATGGCCACGGTGATGTTTTCGTCCAGCTTCATGGCGCCGTTGGGCACCAGGGGCACGTTGAGCCGCAGGGGATACTTGTTGAGCTCGGCGGCCGTTACGCTCTGCTGGGGCGTGCTGTCGTTCCTGGCCTTGGCCACGGCCACCAGCTTGCGGATGGAATTCTTGGCCACATAGTTGTTTTCAAAGGTCAGCGGGCCGCCCACGCAGCCGCCGGTGCACGCGTTGCCCTCAAAGAAGGTCAGGTCGCTTAATTTGTTGTTTTCTATTTCCTCCAATACGCGGATGCAATTTTGGATACCGTCCACGCACAGGGCGTTTTCCTGGAAAATGCTCCGGGTTTCCCCGCTGGAGGTGGCCCAGCCGATGCCGTAGCTGGTGGAGGTGCCCCCCAGACGGTCCTCGTTCTGGATCTTGTTGATCAGCGGGCGCAGCTGGCCGTAGATTTCCATCATGGATATGGCGCCGTCCACCGCCGATTTTTCCTGGCCCAGGGGCGAGGTGATGGCCGTCATCTTGGCCGGGCAGGGCGTAATGAAGAAAATGCCCACTTCCTCGGGCTGGCAGCCGTGGGCGCGGCAGAACTCGTCCCGGGCCATCTGCGCCGCCACCTCCATGGGCTGGCGCACATCCACAATATGGGGGATCAGATCGGGAAAGCGCACCTGGATCAGCCGCACCACCGTGGGGCAGGCGGAGGAGATCAAGGGCCTGGGCAGGCTGGGCTCCCGCAGCTTTTCGGTGATGGCGCGGCTCACCACGTCGGCGCCCCGGGCCACCTCAAACACATCATCAAAGCCCAGGCGCTTGAGCGCTGCCAGCACCACACCCACGTCGGTGAGCCCGCGAAACTGGCCGTACAGCGACGGCGCGGGCAGGGCAATGGTATAGCGGAACCTTTTCAGCTCCTTCAGGCTGTCGGTGATGGCCACCTTGGCGTGATAATCGCAGATGCGGATGCATTCACCGCAGTCTATGCACCGCTCGTCCAGGATATGCGCGCGGCCCTTGCGGACGCGGATGGCCTCGGTGGGGCAATGCATCAGGCAATTGGTGCAGCCCTTGCACAGCTCCTTGTCCAGCCGCACGGAATGGTAACGGGTTCTGACATCCATTTTGCAATAATCCTCTCAACTCAGGCCAGGCGGAACCCCATATCAATGGTGGTTCCCTTGCCCACCTCGCTGGTTATGCTGAAATCATCGGCGTTGCGCTTCATATTGGGCAGGCCCATGCCGGCGCCGAAGCCCAGGCTGCGGGCCGTTTCGCTGGCGGTGGACCAGCCCTCGCGCATGGCCAGGTCCAGGTCCGGAATGCCGGGGCCCCGGTCAGCGCTGATCAGCCGCACGGCCTCGGGCGTGACCTCCAATGTGAGCACGCCGCCATCGGAATGGATTACCAGGTTGAGCTCCACCTCATAGCTGGCCACGGACACCCGGCGCAGCACGGAGGCGGGCACGCCCAGCTGCTTTAATTTGCGCTTGATATCGGCCGAGGCTTCGCCCGCGCGGGTATAATCCTCGGATTCCACGGGATATTCGGCATGAAGAAGGGTGGCGCTCATTGGCTGTCCTCGCTTTCCGGCCATTCAATGGGTACGCCGCGCAGGCCCGCTTCATACAGAAGCCCGCAGGCCGTAAAGGCCGTTGCTTTGGTGCTGATCACCACCAGCCCCTGCTCGTCGGCCTGCTCCAGGATCTCCTCCCCGGGCACCTTGCCCCGGGCAAACACCAGGCATTTCAGGTCCAGCATATCGGCGGTGCGCAGCACATGGGGATTGGTCAGCCCGGTGATCAGCACGGTTTTTTCATTTACAAAGGCCAGCACATCGCTCATCAGGTCAGAGCAGCAGGCCGTATACACGGGGGTATCGATCCGCTCCTGTCCGCACAGCACCCGGGCGTGCAGCACACGTACCATATCCGCAATCGTCATACCGTTTCCCCTTTTCACTTCAGGTTATTTTGTCTTCATTGTACCTATAACAGGACATTTTGTCAATGCGCACAGCCAAAATACATTCCTGGGACATCGGCCCCGCCGGGAAACAAACCGAGGACCGTGCCCGTGAAAAGGCGCGATCCTCGGTTCGATATGTGTTTTTTCGGGGCTTCGCCGGATATGGAAAAGCTTTCGCCGGGCGTTGACCCCGGCGGCTTTTATTACTCGGGCACCCGGGTGGTATAGAGCAGGCCCAGGTCCCACAGCAGGCTGCTGGAAAGGTATTTATCCCGGATATCGCGGCTGGCGATAAAGGCGTTTTCGGTATCCTCACGGCTGATGCCGATATCGGCGGGGGTCATGGGCATACCCAAATCGCGCATCAGGGCGGCAATGGTTTCGGTTTCGGGCAGTTCCTCGTCAATGAAGCGCAAGATCTCCTCCCAGCCGTTGAGGATGTTCTCCAGGCGCTTGGCATGGCGGGCCTTGTCATTCTTGTGGAACAGCTCGTGTTCCTGCTGGATTACGGTTTCGGCGGCCTTGCCGAAGACGCGGCGGATCATGGCCTCCCATCCCTCGTTGCTGAAGCTGTTGATAAAATCCTCGGCGGTTTTGCGGTCGGGGGTGATGGTGCGGATGACGTCATAGAGCTTGAGCACGATCAGCGTACCCACGCCCACCTGGATGCCGTGCAGCTCGTAGGGCGTGCCCCGGTCCAGGCACATCATTTCCCACAGGTGGCTGAAATAGTGCTCCAGGCCGCTGGCCGGGCGGCTGATGCCGGCGTAGCTCATGGCGATGCCGCTGAGCACCAGGCCCTCCACCGTTGCCCGCACGGCCTTTTCATCCCGGTTTTTGAGGCCGGGGGCGTTTTCCACCACCCGGCGCAGGCTTTCCCGCATGAGGCCGGCGATGTTTTCGCAGTAGTATTCGCCGGTGACCAGGTTGCTGATGCGCCATTCGCACTGGGCAATGTATTTGGCCAGCATATCGCCCAGGCCCGCCCACAGCATGCGCATGGGGGCGTTTTTAATGATATCGGTATCGCAGATGATGGCGGCGGGGGCGGCGTTGTACAGCGATACCTTGATGCGCTCCCGGATCATGCTGCTGCTGTTGCTGGCGTAACCGTCCATGCTGGGGGCGGTGCCGATGATCAGCTGCTTTTTGCCGATGGCGTGGCACAGCACCTTGCAGCAGTCGTTGATCACGCCGCTGCCGATGCCCATCACGCAGTCGCAGCCGGGGTCAAAGGCCATCGTCAGGCTGCCCACGGCGTATTCGTCGGGCTCCACATGCTCCATGGGGAAGCAGTACAGGGTATAGGGAATGCCCGCCTCCTCCAGGATGGGCCGCACCTTATCCCAGGCGGCGGCGCGGGTATGGACGTCGCAGACGATGAAGGGCTTTGTGCCGCCCACGGCCCGCAGCGCCTCGGGGATATATTTCACCGCGCCGGGCTCGATGCGCAAAAAATCCATATCCATTTTATGGACGCGTCCGCAGGCGCAGGCATGGCCGCCGGGGACGATGAGCTGGTTCAGGGTGGCTTTGGAAAACTGAAGCATAGCGCTGTCTCTCCTTATCGCGGGATTCTGCGCCTATTGTAGCGTTAAAAAAAGGCGCTGTCAACCGTTTCCGGCGCCGGCAGGTTTTGCAATCGCGGACAGGAAAAATTGCATCCGCTTCCGCAAAAAAACAATATTTGTACATTTTAAATAGGGGAGCGGGAAAATAAATGAACTTTTTTATTCTGGTTATGCAAAAGCGGATGATTTTTTGGACAAATGGTATTGCATTTTTCCCGGTTGGTTGATATAATAATTTCTATACTTGTCCGGTTGCTTTCGCGGCAAAACGGCAGGAACGGGTTTTTGATCATCCCAATCGATGATTGAAATAAAAAATTTTTTATGGAGGAAGAAACATGAAGAAACTGCTTGCATTGCTTCTGGCTCTGTGCATGGTCCTGTCTGTGGCCGGCGCTTTCGCTGAAGAAGCTGCTACCGAGCACGTGCTGATCTACGGCGCTACCACCGAGATCAACGGCGACTTCGCGCCCGGCGCCTGGTGGACCAACAACGCCACCGATAAGATGCTGCGCGACTTCACCACCGACTACACTACCGTTGTGTCTGATCAGGGCGGCGCTCTGGTGATCAACGAGACCGTGTGCGACGGCATCGAAGGCAATATGAACGAAGACGGCACCAAGACTTACACCGTGAAGATCAAGGACGGCCTGGTGTTCAACAACGGCGAAGCCATCACCGTTAAGGACTTTGTCTGGTCCACCGCCTTCGGCTGCTCCAGCGTTGCCGGCGAAGTGGGCGCCAAGCTGACCAGCTATCTGACCGTTGTGGGCGGCCAGGAATACTTTGACGGCACCGCCGATACCATCAGCGGCCTGCGTATCCTGGACGACAACACCATCGAAGTGAGCGTTACTTCCGATTACGTGCCCTACTATTTCGATCTGAACTATGCCGGCTTCAGCGCTTTCAGCATGAAGTACTGGCTGGGCGAGAACGTTGACATCAAGGATGATGGCAACGGCGTATACTTTGAGGGCCTGACCAAGGAAAACATTGAAAAGCAGCTGGAGTATGCCCGCTTCAACGCCGGTGAAGACCGCGTGACCGCCGGCCCCTACAACCTGGTTGAATTCGATCAGGCTTCCAAGCAGGCCACCCTGGTCATCAACGAGAACTACCAGGGCAACTTCGAGGGCCAGAAGCCTTCCGTGCCCAAGATCATCATCACCAAGGCTGAGGACGCCACCTGGTTCGACGCTCTGAAGACCGGCGCCTTCAACTTCTATGACACCATCACCGATGGCGGCCACATCAACCAGGCCATGGACCTGATTGAGGATGAGGCCAACAAGGAAGCCCTGGGCTATGGCTTTGAGTACACCCAGTTTGACCGTCCCGGCTACGGCAAGCTGATGTTCCAGAGCGACTTCGGCCCCACCCAGTTCCCCGCTGTCCGTCATGCCATCGCCATGCTGCTGGACCGCAACGAGTTTGCCAACACCTTCTGCCAGGGCTGGGGCGGCGTTGTGAACGGACCTTACGGCACTGCCATGTGGATGTACAAGGAAGCCGAAGAATGGCTGGATGAAAACCTGAACAGCTATGCCTACAACCCCGAAGCCGCTGTTGAGCTGCTGATCGAAGATGGCTGGGTGCTGGATGAGAACGGCAACGAATACGTAGAGGGCGTCCGCTACAAGGAAGTCACCGAGGAGCAGGCCGGCAACTACGTGCACACCAAGAAGCTGGATGACGGCCGTTACCTGATGGGCCTGGAGATCGAATGGTCCTCCTCCGAGGGCAACACCGTGTCCGAGCTGCTGGGCATCATGCTGGCCAATGGCGAGCAGACCGCCGCTGCCGGCGTCAAGATCAACCAGAACATCATGAGCTTTGCCGAGCTGCTGAACTACATGTACCGTGACGCCACCCAGGGCGACAAGTACGGTGTGCCCACCTACTGCATGTACAACCTGGCCAGCAACTTCACTTCTCTGTATGACCAGTCCTTCAGCTTCACCCTGGATCCCAAGATGGTGGCTGACGGCTACAACACCGACTTCATCTTCGATGAAGAACTGGATAAGCTGTCCATGGACATGGTATACGGCGTGGAAGCCGGCGATGACGAGGGCTATCTGGAAGTGTGGAAGGCCTTCATCCAGCGCTGGAACGAGCTGCTGCCCGAAGTGCCGCTGTACTCCAACATTTACATCACTGTGTATCCCGACTGGCTGGAAGGCTATGAGCAGGATTCCTACTGGGATTTCGAGCAGGCCATCCTGTATGCCAACATCGCGGAGTAATGTGAGCGCGGTTTTATAACCACAATTCACGGGGGCGGACACTCCGGTGTCCGCCCCTTTTCATCCCAATTTCATATTCCGGACAATGACATCAGCTTACTTTGAAAAGAATAGGCTGATGCCATTGCCCGCAATGGGAAAGAAACAAAAGGCAATTTTGAGGGGGTGCCGAATGGGCAAGTATATTCTCAAGCGCTGCGGGTACATCGTGGTGGTATTTCTGATTCTATCATTATTGATGTATTCGATGTACAACCTGATACCCAGCGACCCTGCGCGGCAGGAGCTGGAACCCATGAGCAAGGGGC
>JAFUGB010000244.1 GCA_017469605.1 Clostridia bacterium | reverse complement strand
GCAGGGAGCTTACAGCTCCTTGCGCTTTTTTACTTTGGCCTCATGGCCCTGGTCGCTGGGCTGGTAATAGACCCGGTCCTTGTATTCGTCGGGCAGGTACTGCTGGGGCACCCAATGTCCCGGAAAATCGTGGGGATACAGGTAGCCCTTGCCGTTATCCAGCCGCGCATGCCCGGCATAATGCGTATCCCGGAGGGCCTGCGGCACCGCGCCCACGGCGGTGGACGCGTCCCGCATGGCGGCGTCCACCGCCATGACCACGCTGTTGCTCTTGGGGCTTTCGCATACGGCAATGATGGCCTGGGCAATGGGGATGCGGGCCTCGGGCATGCCCAGCGTTTCCAGGGCCTGGGCGGCCGCGGCCGCCTGCAGTTGGGCCAAGGGATTGGCCTGGCCCACATCCTCGCTGGCGTGCACCATCACCCTTCGCACCAGCAGCCTGGGATCGGCGCCGGCGTAGATCAGCCGCCCAAACCAGAACAGCGCGGCATCGCTGTCCGATCCCCGCAGGCTTTTGCAGAAGGCACTGAGCATATCATAATACAGCGTATCGTCGCAGCGCACCTGCGGTTTTTGAATGCTCTCCTCGGCCACAGCCAGCGTAATGCGGATGCCCGTCTGGGTGGTGGGCGTGGTCAGGGCGGCCAGCTCCACGGCGTTCAGCGCGCTGCGCACGTCCCCCGCGGCCACCCGTACGATGTGGTTCAGGGCATCTTCGTCAATATGCACATTCATTTCGCCCAGGCCGCGCTCCCGGTCGGCAATGGCGTTCAGCACAATAGCCCGCACGTTTTGCGGCGTCAGCGGCCGAAAGGCAAACACCCGGCAGCGGCTCACAATGGCCGGGGTCATGCTGATCATGGGATTTTCGGTGGTGGAGCCGATGAAGCGGATCAGGCCCTCCTCAATGGCGGGCAGGATGGAATCGCTCTGGGCCTTGTTCCACCGATGGCATTCGTCCAGCAAAAGGTACGTGCTCTGGCCGTACAGCGTGCGGCGCTCCCGGGCCTGCTGGAGCACCTCCCGCACATCAGCGACGCCCGAGGTGACGGCGTTCAGCCGGGCAAAAGCGCTTTTTGTTGTGCTGGCGATCACATGGGCCAGGGTGGTTTTCCCGCAGCCCGGCGGCCCGTAGAAAATGCTGCTGGTAAGCCGGTCTGCCTCCACCGCCCTTCGCAGCAGACGGCCGGGGCCCAGCAGATGCTCCTGTCCATAAAATTCATCCAGGCTCCGGGCGCGCATACGCTCGGCCAGCGGCGCGTTTTTGCGCGCGTTGTTCTCTTCCAGTTGATCCAGTAAGCTCATGAATTCTCCTCTGCGATCAGGTGGGCCACGCATTTTTCCCGGCCCCATTCCCAATGATAGCGCCGGTCGCCCACGGCGGCCGCCATATGCAGCATGGCAATGCCCATATCCAGGCTATCGGCCTTTTTTCCCAGCAGCCGCAGCGTTTTCTGCCCGTAGCTCAGCGACCAGGGCTGCAGGTTCACGGCGGAAGGCGCCTGGCGCACGGCCTCGGCCGCCCGGTAGGCCCACTGGGGCCAGTTTTCAGGGGCGCTGGTGCACAGCTGGGCCAGCTTTTTCCGTTTGCGGCCCTGGGGTGGGTCGCCCGCGGCGATGCCCAGCGGCGTCACCGCCACCACGCGCTCGTTTTCCTTTACCTTTACGTTCACCGCACCCCGGCGATAGGTGCCCGACACCCAGCAGGTGTTCACCCGCATGGCGGCCGCCTCCAGCACAAAGGCTTCGCCGCTGATGCCCGCCAGGGTATGCGGGAGGGTTTGCTCCATATCGGCAATGACGCAGGCGTAGGTGCCGGTACCGCGGATCGGCTCCACCAGCGGGATGCGCAGGAACAGCCCTTCCGGACATGGGGCAATGACGATGCGCGTGCCCGGAAGGCATACCCGCTGGGCGGCGTAATTGAGCGCGGTCAACTGGCCGGCATCCGGCCCGGCGGCATAGGCGCGGCAGCTGTACCGGCCTGAAATGGCCTCCCGCCAGCGGGCCAGCTGGGCCGGGGAATAAAAGGTATTGAGGATGCTCGCCTCCACAGGGCCACCTCCTTTGTCCCTTCAGTGTATCACGGGCGCCGCATAAAAACAAGCGAAGAAACTGTTGCATTTTTATGATGAATTTTTCGCAAGCTAAGCCGGAAAGGAGGGAACAAAATGAGCGAACAGTTCAAGGATGATGTATTCACCGTGGTCTCGGGCACCGAGTGCACGGGCATATTGCCCGCCATGCCCTGGGACGCCGATACCGAGGAAGCGCGAAAGCTTTACCATGTCCACCGTCAGCCCCGCACCGTTTACCGCAGGGTAAAGGATTGACGAAAGCCGCCAATTGGAGTAAGATGCAGGAAAGAGGCAATTAAAATCACGGAGGGCTGAAAGCATGGCAAGAATCACGCTGGGACGTACAGGCATCACAGCCGAGCAAAACGCCTTCGGTGCGCTGCCCATACAGCGCGTCTCCTTTGAAGCGGCGGCAAAGCTGCTGCAACGGGCGCTGGACGGCGGTATGGATTTTATCGATACCGCCCGCGCCTATTCCGACAGCGAGGAAAAAATCGGCCGCGCCGTATCCCGCCGCCGCGGCGAATATACCCTGGCCACCAAAACCATGGCCCAAACGCCAGAAGGCTTCTGGCGCGATCTGCACACGTCGCTCAGGAACCTGAACACCGATCATATCGATATTTACCAGTTTCACTGCGTCAATCAATGCTGGCGGCCCGGAGACGGCACCGGCATGTATGAATGCATGCAGGAGGCCAAAGCCCAGGGCAAGATCCTGCATATTTCCGCCACAGCCCACAAGATCGGCGTGGCCCGGGAGATCGTGGAAAGCGGGCTTTACGATACGCTGCAATTTCCCTTCAGCTACCTGAGCGGGCAAAAGGAAATCGACCTGGTTCGGCTGTGCCGGGAAAAGGACGTGGGCTACATCGCCATGAAGGCGCTCAGCGGCGGGCTGATCACCAACAGCGCGGCGGCCTATGCCTTCATCGCGCAGTTTGATAACGTGCTGCCCATCTGGGGCGTCCAGCGGGAAAGCGAGCTTGAGGAATTCCTGGGCTATATGGAAAACCCGCCCGCGCTCACCGATGATATGCGCCGGCTGATCGCCCACGACAAAGAGGAGCTGGGCGGCGATTTTTGCCGGGGCTGCGGCTACTGCATGCCCTGTCCGGCGGGGATTGAAATCAACAATTGCGCCCGCATGATCCAGCTGATCCGCCGTTCGCCCTCGGCCAAGTGGCTGGAGCCCGAATTCCAGGCCAAAATGGAGAAAATCGCCGGCTGCCTGCACTGCGGCAAATGCATGGGCCATTGCCCCTACGGTCTCAGGATCCCCGATCTGCTGGAAAAAAACCTTGCGGATTACCGGCGCATCGTGTCCGGCGAAATTACAGTTTAAAAGAAGGAACAGCATATGAAAAGCTATCAGGAAAATATCCTTTTGCGCACCTGCGATTGCGATGTAAACGGCCAGTGGCGGCCCAGCGCCGTGCTGACCACCATGCAGGAAATGAGCGGCGCACACTGCCAGCTGCTGGGCTGCGGCCGGGATGATCTGCTCAAGCGCGGCATTGTATGGATCCTGGCGCGCAGCGAGGTGCAGATGAGCCGGTATCCCGCCATTGGCGAAACCATTACGGCGCAGACCTTCCACAAGCCCGTGCGCCTGCGGTTTTTCCCGCGCTATTATATTTTCAAGGATGCCGCAGGCGAGGTGATCGGCAAGGCGGGCACGCTGTGGCTGCTGATGGATATCCATACCCGGCAAACCATTCCCGCCGGGGATGTGGCCGCGCTGCTGCCCGATAACAGCGATCTGGCCGCGCCCATGGCACTGCCCGCCACCGTGGGCCAGCTGCAGGGCGATGAAACGGTAACGCGCTATGATCCGGTGTACACCGACCTGGATGTGAACGGCCATGTAAACAACACCAAATACGCTGACTGGCTGTGCAACGCCCTGGGCATTGAAGCCATGGGCAAATACGCGCCCCAAAGCCTGATCCTCAATTACAACGCCGAGGTGCGGCCCGGGCAGCATGTGGAGCTTCACCTGACCCGCCAGGGGCTGGATTACCGCCTGGCCGGCTATCACGGCGATAAGCTGGCTTTTGAGATCGGCGGACGGCTCATGGAAAGATAAAAACGCCAAAACAGGAGATCCTTCGGCATGGGATCCCCTGTCAGGGCATCGACAAAGTCGATGCCCCCGAAGAAAATGAAGTTTCATTTTCTTCGGAACGCAAATTTTCTTGTGCGCTTAACAGCGCACGGCCAGAAAATTTGAGCGGAATGAAAAATTCCTCCCGGTCGGCAAGCGGACCTCCGGAATTTTTCTCCTCGCGACGTGCATGCCGTCGCTGCGGATTGCATTTCCGTGTTCCAATCTTGCTGGCATTTACCGGCTTTATTTTAAAATGGCACTTTACAGATAGCCTGACAGGAGATCCTTCGGCATGGGAATCTCCTGTTTTTATATTTCTTCAATCATCACCTGTCCCAGCAGCGCGTTCACCGCGGCCATATCGGCGGGCTGGGTGCCGGGAGTGGTAACGGCGGCGGCGCTGACCGCCATCGCCAGGGCGCAGGTATCGGCAAAGCCCTTGCCCGCGGCCGCGCCGTGAACCATGGCAGCCATCATGCTGTCCCCCGCGCCCACGGTGCTCCGCACCGGCACACGCAGTCCATGGCCGCGGAGCGCCTGCCCCGCTGTTACAAACAGCGCGCCCCGTTCGCCCAGGGACACCACCACCGTTTCAATGCCGTCCCGCACCAGCTGCCGGGCCGCCCGGGCCATTTCATCTATGCCGCCAAAGCTTTTTCCGGTCAGGCGGGCCAGCTCGGCATCGTTGGGCTTGATCAGCGCGGGCTTTGCCTTCACGCCCTGGATAAGCAGCCCGGCGTCTGCATCCATATAGATCCGGATCCCCCGCGCCTTCAGCCGGGCCGTCCACCGGGCAAACAGCGTATCCCGGGTGCCGGCAGGCGCCTTGCCGGCCAGCACCACGATATCTCCGGGGGCGGCGGCCGATTCAATTTTTTGATATACCGTTTCCAGCGTATCCCCGTCCACCGGCGCGCCGGGCTCGTTGATATCGGTATTGGTATGGCGGAGCGGATCCACCACCTTCAGGTTGGTACGGGTATCCTGCGGCACATGGACAAAATCGCAGGCAATCGACATTTCCCGCAGGCTGTTTTCAATGAAACGGCCCGTATCCCCGCCCAGGATGCCGGTGGCCAGGCTGGGCGTGCCCAGGGCGCGCAGCGCTTTGGAAACGTTGATCCCCTTCCCGCCGGCATCCAGGCGCAGGCTTTCCACGCGGTTAACCTGATCCACCTGAAAATCCGGCAGGATCACCGTTTTATCCAGGGCAGGCGTCAGCGTAACGGTTATGATCATGGTTTTCCCCATATTTGATCAGATCACATAATCATTGGCATACCGCTCCCGCTGCTGATCCAGGATATCCTGCAGCGTGATGCCGTCCAGGTATTCATTGATCACCTTGCTCAGGCCGCGCCAGATGGGCAGGGTGGCGCAGTCCACGCTGCGGTCGCACTGCACGGGCATCTGCTCGGCGCAGTCCACGGGCGCCAGCGACCCCTCGGTAAGGCGCAGCACCTCGCCCACGGTGTACTTGTCCGGCGTGCGGGCCAGCATGTATCCGCCCTGGGCACCGCGATTGGTGCGCAGCATATCGCTGCGGTTAAACAGCGGAATGATCTGCTCCAGGTATTTTTTGCTTATATCCTGCCGCTCGGCAATATCCTTGAGCGGGACAAAGCCGTTTCCGCCGTGTTCCGCCAGGTCAATCAGCATGCGCAGGGCATAGCGCCCCTTGGTGGAAATTTTCAAACCATCATCCCCTTTTTCACGTACTATATTACCATATGTTTTGTAGGTTTTCAATTGGCAAATTGCAATTGACAAAACCAGACAAAATCAATATGATACATGAAAACGCTTTTATTTCGGAGGCCGTCATGACGCTGCAGCAGCTCAATTACGTGATCACCATTTCAGAGGCCGGCTCGCTCAATAAGGCGGCGGAAAGGCTGTATGTGGCCCAGCCTTCGCTGACCAGCGCCGTCCAGGAGCTGGAAAAGGAGATCGGCATCACCATTTTTAACCGCACCGGCCGGGGCGTTACGCTGACGGCGGAGGGCATGGCCTTCCTGCCCTATGCCCGACAGGTATACGGCCAGTACCTGAACCTGCTGGACGTATACGGCAAGCAGGGCACCCGGCGCCAACAGTTTGCCGTATCCACCCAGCATTATTCCTTTGCGGTCAAAGCCTTTGTGGAAATGACCCGCAGCTTTGACGTGGCCGAATACGAATTTGCCATCCGGGAAACGCGCACCAAGGCCGTGCTGGACGACGTGGCCTCCTCCCGCAGCGAGATCGGCATCCTGTACCTGAACGATTTCAACCGCAAGGCCCTGGAAAAGCTGATGCTCACCGCCAACCTGACCTTCACCCGGCTGATCGATTGCAGCGCCTATGTTTACCTGTGGCGGGAGCATCCCCTGGCCAGCCGCGGCGCTATTTCCTTTGAGGACCTGACGCCCTACCCCTGTCTGTCCTTTGAGCAGGGCGACGACAGCAGCTTTTATTTTGCCGAAGAGCTGCTGTCCACCAGCGATTATCCCCGCATCATCAAGTGCTGCGACCGCGCCACGGTGCTCAACCTGATGGTGGGGCTGAACGCCTATACCATTTGCAGCAGCGTGATCTGCGAGGAACTGAACGGCAACGGCGGGGACTATATCGCCATCCCCTTTGCCGCCGACGCGGAAAACGCCGCCGGAACCATGGAAATTGGCTATATCACCCGTAAAAACAGCATTCTGAGCCCCGCCGGCACCCGCTACATTGAGGAAATGAAAAAATACCTGGCCGCCTGCGCTCCCGATGGAGCGGGAACGCGGAAGGACAGGTAATCCGTCATATTGCGCCAAGGAAAAAAGGTCCCCCGCCCACGCCAAGGGACCTTCAGACTATCTATAAAGTGTCATTTTAAAATAAAGCCGGTACATGTCAGCAAGATTGGAACACGGAAAATGCAATCCGCAGCGACGGCATGTACGTCGCGAGGAGAAAAATTCCGGAGGTCCGCTTGCCGACCGGGAGGAATTTTTCATTCCGCTCAAATTTTCTGGCCGTGCGCTGTTAAGCGCACAAGAAAATTTGCGGTCCGAAGAAAATGGTTCTTCATTTTCTTCGGGGGCATCGACTTTGTCGATGCCCTAAAGGTCCCCCGCCCACGGCAAGGGACCTTTTTCTTTGCGTTTTTTAATCCTTCGCGGATTCCATCTCCCGCTCCAGCGGCTCCACCTGCTTTTTGCGCCAAATACCGCGCTTATACAGAATGGTGGTGACAACCATACCGGTGAGCCAGCTAATCAGCAGGGAAAGGAACACCATGCGCTGCTGGGTGATAAGCGT
>JAFUGB010000243.1 GCA_017469605.1 Clostridia bacterium | reverse complement strand
GTTTTTCTGCAAATTGCCCTGCTTTTTCCTGTGCGCAAAGCGCACAGGTCGCGCGGCTTTGCCGCGCCGCCCGGGAGCGGGTCTTTATGATATCGTTTCTCTTTGCGTTTGCCGCTTTTACGGCGACAAACGCAGCCCTTTATGGTTCTCTTTCGGGCTCCGAAAGAGAACGCCCCCGTTCGTATCCCTTCCCTGCCAATTTTGTGTTTTCATCAGGTTTTCGTATAACTTCCTTTGGCGCTTATTGCATATACGCCCTGGCGGCGCCTTCCCGGCCCACGGTGATATCGTCCTGGGTGCGGTCACGCAGGGCGGGGATGGGCTCCTCGGCGGTCTGCCAGCGGTAGTCCTGGCCGTGGGCCTTGATATAATCCTGGATCACAAAGTGGGTGGGCACCTGCTCCGGCGGCGTGTTCAGCGCCTGCTGGAACATGTAGAAGGGCGCGTTGCCCGGCAGCTGGTTTTCGGCAATATAGTTTTCCAGCCTGGAGGTCAGGTGCGCCTGGCTTTGCAGCACGCCGCGCACATAGGCGATGTTTTCATGCAGCTTGAGCAGCTCGGGGAATTTGCCCTCGGGGATCACCTGCTGCCAGTCCTTCTTTTCATACTTTTTGAGCAGGTCGGCCGCGGCGTGCAGGTGGGCCACCTCCTGCTCAAAGTGCTCCTCCCATACCTGCTTTACAAAGGGATCGGTTTCATCCATATAGCAGGAATAATACAGGTAGCATTCGGTGTATTCGTGCATCAGCAGGCACTCCAGCATGGTGGCCCGGGGATCCATCAGGCTGCCGTACTGGGTCACGTGCTGCTCCTCGATGAGGCCGATTTCCTGGTATAGCCTGCGGCCCACGTCGGTGGGATAGGTGGCGCAGATGTTCATATAATAGTTCATGGTCTGCTGCTCGGCCGCCGTGATGATGGCGGTATGCAGCTTGGTCAGCGGATGGGCTGTTTTGTTGTCGATGAAGAAGCGCACGTTATCGGTGGGGTGCCGGTGCTCGGCAATGGTGGGACGACCGGGCATGATCTCGGTATAATGGCCCACCAGCTGTTCGGCCCGCACGCCGCTTTCCTGCTCCAGCAGGTCGCTGTAGCGGTACAGATGGTCAAAATCCTCCAGCAACGCAAAATCCAGCGCGGCCTTCACCATGGGATCGGGCTCGTTTGCCGCCATGCCCGCCGTCAGGTCCACCGCCAGCTGCTCGTAGCCGATGGTGTGCTCCAGCACGGTTTCATCCGCCGGCTTCAGCGCGGCGATCACCTTTTGCTGCTGCTGCTCCACCCGGCGGCTCAGGGCCAGGGCGCGGCGCAGCTCGTTGTCCTGTATGTGGCGCTGGAACTGCTGGGTAAACCATACCGCCTCGTACTCCGTGCCATTCATCAGGATGATGCGCGTGCGGGTGTAGGGGTCCACCTCGTTTTTGTTATAGGGCTTCACCTAGATCTGCTGCCAGGATTTGAAAAAGCTGTCCATCTTTGCCGGCTTTTCGCTGAATGGATTCATGAAATGCACTTCCTTTCGGGATTGATGCTTTCATCATGTCCAAAAAGCGGCACGGCTATACCGCGGACCGGCAGATCCGCGTTGGCGGGAGCTTGTTTTTTTGCAATCGGAAAATCCGTTTATTTCCTGTTATACAGGTTCATGGTCTCCTCGATGCCGCGCGCCACAAAGCATTCCGCGGCTTTGGCGGCGCGCTCAAAGGCGTCGTCCATGGCCTTTTGATCCTCGGGGGAAAAGCGGGAAAGCACCCAGTCCGCCAGGTCCCATTCCGGGGGCTTGGCGCCCACGCCCACCCGCACCCGGGGAAAGCGGTCGCTGCCGGTTTTGAGCAGGATATCCCGCCAGCCGTTGTGGGTGCCCGCGCCGCCGAAGGGGCGCACCCGGACGGCGCCCAGGGGCAGGTCAATATCATCCGAAAAAATCATGGTCTCCCTGGGATCGGCCTTGTACCAGCGCAGGGCGTCGGCCACGCAGTCGCCCGAAAGGTTCATGAAGGTTTGGGGCTTGAGCAATATCACCCGTTCGCCCCCCAGCCTGCCCTCGCCCGCCAGGCCGCGGCACTTTGCCCGGTCCACCGGGATGCTCCACATCCGGGAAAGCCGGTCAATGACCTCAAAGCCGCAGTTGTGCCGCGTATGGGCGTACTGCGCACCCGGATTGCCCAGGCCAATCAATATATGCATGCTCATTTCACCCAATCCGCCACACGCACCTGCACGGGGCTGCCGTCCTGTACCTTGCCCAGCAGCATCAGGGCTTTGGCGCCCTCCATGGCGGTGGTGCCCTCGTTTTCGGTGGCCATCACAAAGCAGGCGCCCGCGCATTTCACGTTAAATTCGCCCAGCATGCTCAGCATGCCCCGGGCGGTGCCGCCGCCGCGCATGAAATCATCCACGATCAGCGCCGTGCTGCCCTCGCGCACGGCCCGGCGGCTCAGGCTCATGGTTTCAATAACGCCCTTCCCCGATACGTAATTGATGTTCACGGCGCTGCCCTCGTACACCTTGCTGCTGTGGCGGGCGATGATCAGCGGCACATGCAGCGCCGACGCCGTCATCAGCGCCACCGGAATGCCCTTGGTTTCCATGGTGAGCACAAAATCCACGCCCGCGTCGTAATACTCGGCGGCAAACAGGCGTCCCATGCCGGCCACCAGCCCGGGATCGCTGAGGATATCGGAAAAATACAGATAGCCGCCCGGCAGCACGCGGCTGGGGGCGCGCATCATTTCGCAGATGCTCTCCATGAACCGGCGGCCTTCGCCCTCCTGGGTCATGGGGCGGTAGCGCATGCCGCCCGCCGCGCCGGTGACCGTTTCCACCGTGCCCAGGCGAAACTGCCGCATGGTTTCGGCCAGGATGGCCGCGTCCTCGCTTACCGTGCTCTTGGCCGCGCCGAACATTTCGCAAAAGTGCGAGAGCGTAAAAATTTTATTGGGGGCGGCGGTCAGCACCTGGGTCATGACGGCCAGCCGTTCATTGCGCTTAAACTTATCCATGGTTCATTTCCCCCCGTTATTCAGTCACAGGGCATGATTATACATCAAAAAGACGAACATTGCAAGTGGATTTATATGAAATTGTTCGCCAGTTTGTGCGCTGTTTTTCTCATTTTTGGTCTTTTGCCGCTTCGCCCTCCTGCTTGTCCTGCTCCCTGCCGGCAAGGAAGCTCAGCCTGTCCTCCAGCGCCTTCAGGGGGCTTTCGGGCAGCGAGCGCTTGAGGGAATGGTACAGGCCGCGCATGGCAGACAGCGTTTGCCTGCGGGTATCCTCGTCCAGGCTCATGATGGCCTTGAGCGCGGCCATTTTGCCCTTTTCCCGCACCTCGCGCACGGTGTCGGCCTGGGTGGCGGACAGCGCCTCATACACGCCGTTGACCACCTTTTCCCGCTGCTCGGCATCCATGGTGGCCACCCAGTCCTTCATGGCGCGGTCGATGAACTGGCTGCCGTCCGATACCTGGCGCAGCTCCTGGAATCCGTCCCGGGTGACCTCCCACAGGCACACGTTGTGCTGGGTGATGCCCCCCGATCCCCGGCTTTCCACCACGGTGTAGGGCTCTTCATGCTCCAGCAGCATGCCCACCACCGAGGAGCGGGGCAGGAAGGTGCGGGTGCGGCCGATGATGCGCTGGAAGTCCGGCTGTCCGGCCACGCCGCGCTGGAATCCCGGGCCGTCAAAATTGCGCACCGCCACGATGCGGCTCTGGATGCTCTCGCCGCAGAAGGCGGCGGCGAACACCGCCAGGTTGCCGCCCTTGCTGTGGCCGCACAGCCGCAGGGTGCCGGGGAGGGCGGCGGCGCGGGTAAGGTATTCCACGGCGTGCAGCTGGGCGGGCACCACATCGGAAAAGGACATGTTAAAATCCTCCTTCCAGCCCACCAGCGTGCCGTCGGTGCCCCGGTAGCATACCCAGGCGCCCAGCGGCAGCCGGATGGTGACGGCGGCAAACTGCTCCTGGGCCTCCCGGTCCAGGGTGGATTCAAAGCCGCACAGCGTCAGCCCCTGGTAGCGGGGCGCGTCGGCCAGCATGGTGAGCAGGCGGATGCTTTCCTGGCCGCGCTCGGTTTGCCGGTCCAGGACGCCCTTGGCCAGCACCTGCCGGGCGGCCTCGGGCAGCGGCTTTCCGCCGTCAAAGCCCGGGGGTACCACGCCGTCAAAAGGCACGTAGCTCAGCCTTGCGAAAATCAGCGCGTCCACATCGTTAAAGGGCACCGCGGCCTGGCTCAGGTCCCCCCGCCAGGCAATATAATCAAACAGATCGCTCATACCAACCTCCCGTATGGGTACGCCCTATTATAGCACAAAGCGGGCCGCCTGTTCATAAAAATTGTAAATCGTTTGATCATTGCGCTTTGGACCGCAATATAGTATAATAGATAAGGAAAAGTGTTTTTCCGCCTGTACTTTCAATGAAAAGGAGGCGTTATCCATGAAACTGGTCATCGCCATCATTCAGGATGAGGATGCTAACCGGCTGATTTCAGAGATGATGAACGACGGCTACAGCGTCACCAAGCTGGCCACCACCGGCGGCTTTTTGCGGGCCGGGAACACCACGCTGCTGGCCGGCGTGGAGGACGACCGGCTGGATGGCTGCCTGCACGATATTGAAAAGGTGTGCAAGAGCCGCAGGCAGATGATGGCCTCGCCCATGGCGGCGGGCGGCATCGCGGGCATGTACGCCCATATGCCCATCGAGGTAACGGTGGGCGGCGCCACGGTGTTTGTTCTGGACGTGGAGCAGTTCCACAAGTACTGATCCCCGGAGGGGCAAGGCCGGCGCCGCGGATGAGTTTCCGGGGCGCCGCGCGCCCCAGCGCATCCCGCTATCATGTGTGAAAGGACAAGCCTGTTGGTTACCCTTGATTCTTTTCTTTCCCGCGGCGAGGCGGTATCGGCGCTGATCTGCGATGTTCGGTCAGGCCGGGTATCCCACGCCATGGCGCTCACAGGCATGGCCGGGGTTGGCAAACGCACGCTGGCCCGGCTGCTTGCTTGCGCCTTTTTATGCACGGGCCAGGGCGAAAAGCCCTGCTTGGCATGCCGGGGCTGCAGGCGCGCGCTGAACGGCACGCATCCGGACCTGCTCACGCCCTCGGCCGGGGAGAAGGAGCGCTCCATCAAGGTGGACCACCTGCGGGAAATCATCCACGCCCTGTCCATGCATGCCGTGGAGGGCGGAAACCGGGTTGTGCTGCTGGAAAACGCCCAGCGCATGACGCCCCAGGCCCAGAACGCCCTGCTCAAATCGCTGGAGGAGCCCGACGCCGACACGCGCTTTATCCTGACGGCCTCGGGAGATACCGGGCTTTTGCCCACGGTGCGTTCCCGCTGCCGGGTGGTGCGCGTGCCCGCCTGGCCTCGGGAGGATATTCAAAAGGAGCTGATGGCGCGCGGCGCCGATGCCGCCCAGGCCCGGGAATTATCGGTGCTGTGCGGCGGCAGCCTGGGGATGGCGCTGAGCATGCGGGAGGACGCTTCCTTCCTGCAGGTGCGCACGCTGTGCGAGAGCACCTTCTTTTCGCTGCGCTCCGCCCGGGATGTGCCCGGGGCTTCGGCCCGGCTCAGGGATAAGCGCGAGGACGCGGCGGAGATCCTCTCCGTGGTGGAGCAGCGCGTCCGGGAATACCTGCTCTTCGCCATGGGGGCCGGCCCCCAGCCCCTGCCGTCGGGCGAGACCGGCTGCCATGAAAGCTGGCTGCACGCAAGCCCCCGGGCGCTGGAAAACGTGCTGTCCGCCGTGATCGAGTGCGGCCGCTACCGGGCCAGCAATGTATCCTGGCAGGCGATCGCGGAAAAATTATTATATATTATTTCGGAGGAAATCATTTTATGGCAACCATAATCGGCGTGCGTTTCCATAACGCAGGCAAGCTGTATTATTTTGACCCCGGCAGCCTGTGGCCCACGGCGGGCGACGCGGTGATCGTGGAAACCGCCCGGGGCATCGAGTATGGCGAGGTGGTCACCGGCGTGCACGAGGTGCCCGACGAGGAAATCACCCCGCCCCTAAAGCCCGTGGTGCGCATCGCCACCGTGGAGGACGCCCAGCGCCAGCAGGACAACCGCCGCAAGGAAAAAGAAGCCTATGCCATCTGCCAGAAAAAGATCATAGAGCATAGGCTGGAAATGAAGCTGGTCAGCGTGGAATACACCTTTGACAACAGCAAGATCCTGTTTTACTTTACGGCCAACGGCCGGGTGGATTTCCGCGCCCTGGTCAAAAACCTGGCGGCGGTGTTCAGGACCCGCATTGAGCTGAAACAGATCGGCGTGCGCGACGAGGCCAAAATGCTGGGCGGCCTGGGGCTGTGCGGCCGGCCGGTATGCTGCGCCCAGTTCATGGGCGATTTCCAGCCCGTGTCCATCAAAATGGCCAAGGAGCAGAACCTGAGCCTGAATCCCACCAAAATCAGCGGCGTTTGCGGAAGGCTCATGTGCTGCCTTAAGTATGAGCAGGATCATTACGAGGCCACCCGCAAGCGCATGCCCCGGGTGGGCCGGGACGTGATGACCCCTGACGGCGTGGGCACGGTGCAGGAGGTCAATATCCTGAAGGAAACCGTGCGCGTGCGCATTACCAATGGCGACAGCAGC
>JAFUGB010000242.1 GCA_017469605.1 Clostridia bacterium | reverse complement strand
TATGCGGATGATTGATGATGAGCACACGGATCTTGGTCATAACGCAGCCTCCTTTCCTGATTGATTTGATCGAAAGCGATTGTAGCACAGGTGCGGACGCTTGTCAATCCCTGGAACAAAAAAATCGCGCATCGGCCGTTCCCGGCTTTAGCGCGCCAAATTGCAATTGTAATTTTCATCCTTCTTTTGTATAATAAAGGCAACACATCTGCACGGAGGACGCCATGAGCAATTTATTGGAACTGTACTGGACCTTT
Source organism: Clostridia bacterium (assembly GCA_017469605.1). Taxonomy (GTDB): domain Bacteria; phylum Bacillota; class Clostridia; order Christensenellales; family Aristaeellaceae; genus SFMI01. Next base: position 3,452 of record JAFUGB010000242.1, on the reverse strand, counting down.
GTCAAGATCGGCTGCGTCACCTTTGGCGGCGGCTATGCCATGCTGCCCATTCTGGAGCGTGAGCTGGTGGACAAGCGCCATTGGACCACCATGGATGATCTGCGGGATTATTTTTCCATCGGCCAGTGCACGCCGGGCATCATTGCCCTGAACGTATCCACTTTCATCGGTGAAAAGCGCGGCGGCGTGAAGGGCGCGGTAGCCGCCACCGTGGGCTTCCTCACCGGGCCCATCGTGATCATCCTGATCATCGCCATGTTCCTCAAAAACTTTGCCCAGCTTTCGGTGGTACAGCATGCTTTTGCCGGCATCCGCGTATGCGTATGCGTACTGATTGTGCAGGCCGTCCTCCGGCTTTGGAAAAAATCGGTGGTCGATCCCTTTACCCTGGGGCTGTACCTGGCGGTGTTCGCGCTGAACGCCCTTTCGGGCCTGCTGCCGGTCAAGGTCCCGGCCGCCCTGCTGGTGATCCTGTCGGGCGTGCTCGGCATCCTGGCCGCCGGCCGCAAAAACCGTGCCCATGGGAAAGGAGGCGCAGCCAAATGACCCTCCTCCAGCTGATGTACGAGTTTTTCAAAACCGGCCTGTTCTCCATCGGCGGCGGCCTGGCCACGCTGCCCTTCCTCTATGAGATGAGCAACCGCTATCCCCAATGGTTTTCCCATGCCGATATCGCTGATATGATCGCCATTTCGGAATCCACCCCCGGGGCCATCGGCATCAACATGTCCACCTATGCCGGTTACCGCACGGCGGGCATTCCCGGCGGCATCCTGGCCAGCCTGGCCCTGGCGCTGCCCTGCGTGATCATCATCCTGATCATCGCCCGCTTCCTGGCCAAATTCCGTCAAAGCAGGCTGGTGGAGAGCGCGTTCTACGGCCTGCGTCCGGCCTCCATCGCCATGATCTCAGCGGCCGGTCTCAATGTGGCCAAGGTGGCCCTGGTGCGTATGGATGCCCTGACTTCGGGCGCGGGCCTTGGCCAGTTTTTCATCTGGAAGGCGCTGGCCCTGGCCGTGCTGATCTTCATCGGCCAGAAAAAGCTGAAATGGAGCCCGGTGATCTTTATTGCCATTTCGGCCGTGGTGGGGATCGTGTTCAAGTTCTGAGCGCGCGCTTCATTCCGCTTCTTCTTGTTTTTTCCCGCAAAGCGGAAGGCTTTTCACATAGGCGATCTGCTTTTCCACCTCGGCTACGCAGGTGCCGCCGGCGCTGATGCGCTTGCTGACGCACACATCCAGGTCCACAGCCTGATACACATCCTCGTCAAACAGCGGGCTGTGCTTCCGGTAGGCGTCCAGGGGCAGCGTTTCCAGCACGCGGCCCGTGGCGATGCACTCGGCCACGATCCGGCCCGAAATCCTGTACGCTTCCCGGAAGGGAAGGCCCTTGCGCACCAGGTAATCGGCCAGGTCGGTGGCGTTGATGAAGCCGGCCTGGGCGGCGCGGCGCATATTGGCGGTGTTTACCGCCATGGTGCTGATCATGCCCGCAAACACCTCCAGGCACATTTTCACGGTATCGCAGGCATCAAAAACAGGCTCCTTGTCCTCCTGCATATCCTTGTTATAGGCCAGCGGCAGCCCTTTCATGGCGGTCAGCAGGCCCATCAGGTCGCCGTATACCCGCCCGGTCTTGCCGCGCACCAGCTCGGCCATGTCCGGGTTCTTTTTCTGCGGCATGATGGATGAACCGGTGGTAAAGGCGTCGCTGAGCTCTATAAATTTGAACTCCCAGCTGGACCAGAGGATGATCTCTTCGGCAAACCGGGACAGGTGCATCATCAGGATAGAAAGGTCGCTGAGCGTTTCCAGGCAAAAATCCCGGTCGCTCACGCCGTCCATGCTGTTCAGGCAGATGCCGTCAAAGCCCAGCCGCTCAGCCTCAAAGGCACGGTCGGTGGCATAGGTGGTACCCGCCAGGGCGCAGCAGCCGATGGGCGACAAGTTTACGCGCACCCGCGCGTCCCGCAGCCGGTCAATATCCCGCAAAAGCATCATAACGTAGGCCATCAGGTGCTGGCCCAGGGTGACGGGCTGCGCCCGCTGCAGGTGGGTATAGCCCGGCATAATGGCGGCCTTGTACGCCTGGGCCTTTTCGATGACGGCGTCAATGAGTCGGCCGGCCTTGCCCACAATTTCATCGATTTCATCCCGCATGTACAGCCGCAGGTCCAGCGCCACCTGGTCATTGCGGCTGCGGGCGGTATGCAGCCGCTTGCCCGCGTCACCGATGCGCTGCGTCAGTACCTGCTCCATAAACATATGGATGTCCTCGCAGTCCGGGTCGATGGCCAATTTGCCGCTCTCCAGCTCCCCGAGGATGTCCTGCAGCCCGTCCATGACGCGCTGGGCCTCCTCCTGCGGGATGATTCCCCGGGCCCCCAGCATGGCGGCGTGCGCCATACTGCCCGCGATATCCTGCCGGTACATCCGGCTGTCAAAGGAAATGGAAGCGTTAAAATCATCCGCCAGCTTGCTGGTATCTCCGGCCGTGCGTCCCGCCCAAAGCTTCGCCATAGCGTGCACCCTCCTGCATGTTTATGCATTTTATATTATAAACAAAAATTTAGGTCCTGTCAATCGGCAAACGCGCCCCTCTCCTTTTTTTCCAGCCGGTTTTCGTATCAAAAATGATGGAATTTTTTCCATTTTTGTAATACTTCCGAAATGTACAAAAGCTTGGCCCCCTCATATAATTATACGTGGATGAATATATGTGGGCCCATGCCCCGCAATAGAGAGAGGGAGAAGGATAACCATGAAAAATTGGAAAAAGTCAGCCCTGCTGCTGGCCCTGTGCCTGCTGCTGAGCAGCGCCGCGGTTTTCGCTTCGGCCGAAGAGACGATCGGAACCTATGGCCTATTCACCTACAGCATCCCCTACGGCACCTATGCCGTGATCACCGACTACAGTGGCCTCGGCGGCCAGATTGATATTCCCGAAGCCGTCGAAGGCGTTCCCGTTACCGGCATTTCCTCCTCGGCCTTTGCCTATGTCAGGGATGCCGTCACCGATGTGACCATCCCCGCCAGCGTCAGCAAGTTCAGCAGCGCCTTCGCGGGCTGCACGGCTCTGACCAACGTCACCCTGCTGGACGGCGTTACCGCCATTAGCAGCAACGCCTTCAACGGCTGCTCCGCCCTGACCGAAATCGTCATCCCCAGCTCCGTGACCGCCATCGGCTCCGGCGCCTTCAAGGATTGCGCCAGCCTGGCGGACGTGGTGATTCCCGAAGGCGTGACCGCCATTGGCGCCGATGCCTTCAGCGGCTGCTCCTCCCTGGTCAGCCTGACCCTGCCCGTCTCCCTGGAGCGCGCCGTGGGCAATTCCCTGTCCGGGCTTTCTTCCCTGCAGGGCATCTATTACACCGGCTCCGAAGCCCAGTGGAGCAAGCTGGCTGACCAGCTGGCCCTGCCCGCCGCTGCCATCCTGCACTTTGGCGACGCCGC
>JAFUGB010000241.1 GCA_017469605.1 Clostridia bacterium | reverse complement strand
TTGCGGAGATGGATCTCCGCAAAAGGCTGACCCCGGCGATCCTTTCCTTTGACGGCATCCAGTATACCTCCATGGGGCCCATCGCGTTTGAAGACAGCCAGTTTGAGTACGTACAGCGGCACGTCCGCATCCTGTCGGGATTTTATGGCGTGCTCAAGCCCATGGACAGCGTCGTCCCTTATCGCCTGGAGATGCAGGCGAAGGCTGCGGTCGCGGACTGCCGCAATCTCTATGAATTCTGGGGCGAGGATCTATACCGGGAAGTCCTGGACGACAGCCGCACCATCATCAACCTGGCGTCGGTGGAGTATGCCCGCTGCATTGAAAAATATCTGAGACCGGATGACCGCTTTATCACCTGCGTGTTCGGTGAGGTGAAGAACGGAAAGGTCGTGCAAAAGGGCGTCTATGCCAAGATGGCCCGGGGCGATATGGTGCGCTATATGGCGGAGATCGGGGCGGAGGAGCCGGAGCAGATCAAGTCTTTCGACCGAAGCTGCTACCGCTTTGATGAAAAAAGATCCACTGAAAAGAAATACGTGTTCACAAGAACGAAGATACCCGTAAAGGAGTCAAAACATGATTAAGATCTACGGAATGCCCACATGCCCTTACTGCGACTATATCCACGAGCAGGTGAAAGGACGGGAAGACGAATTCGAGTACATCAACATCGGTGAAAACATCCGCAACATGAGCGCCTTTACACGGCTCCGGGATACCAATCCCGTTTTTGACCACCTGAAAGCGATCGGAGATGTGGGCGTCCCGGCCTTTGTGTTTGAAGATGGGCGCGTGTCCGTTGATCCGGCGGACGCAGGATTGATCGAATATGGCTCGCCCAGCGCCTGCTCTATCGAAGATCATAAAAGCGGACGAAAGGGCTGCTGATGAGCAATCCACGGAACCCCTGCTTGCAGGGGGCATTCCTCGCTTTTTATCCGTTTCACGCTTCCTTTCTCATGCGTTTTTCATTCTTCTGTTCTGGTACAGAAAGAAAGCAAGGCAAAGCGCCACCTGTACGATGGTGGAAGCAGGCGTGGCCAGGCCGATATGAAACATGGAAACAGGTGTGCGGCGGCTCATGAGAAAGGAGACGGGAACCCGCACCAGAAATGCGCCCGCGATGCCCTGGAGCATCACGAAGCGGGTGCTGCCCAGGCCGTTAAAATATCCAATGAAGCAGAAAAGGAAGCAGGTGAGCAGGCAGTCGATGGCATAGGCCTTCAAATAATCCGCCGCAAGAATAACCTCCCGGTCATTGGCAAAGATGCCGGAGAGCAAATCCCCGTGCCAGAAGCTGAGATAGAACATGAGCACGGCGGGAACGAAGGAAGCGCTGATGGCATAGAGCAGGGATTTGCGGGCCCGATCCATTTTCTGCGCGCCCACATTCTGCGCCACGAAGGCCGACATGGCCTGCATGAAGGCGGCAGGGATCAGCATGATGAAGCCGCATACCTTTTCAGCCACGCCAACCCCGGCGGAAGCGATCAGCCCCAGGCTGTTCACGATGGCCAGAATCACCAGGAAGGAGATGCCCACCAGGAAATCCTGCAATGCAATGGGCAGCCCCAGCAGGGTCAGCTGCTTGACGATGTCTTTCTGGATGCGGATATGTTCTTTTTTAAGTACAAAAGGCAGAGGACGGCGGCGAATCAGCAAAAAGGACAGCGCCACGCTGATTCCCTGCGCAAATACCGTTGCCAGCGCAGCCCCGGCAGCGCCCAGATGAAACACCGCCACCAGCAGCAGATCTCCCACGATATTGCATACGCAGGCGATAGCCACCGTGACCAGCGGCGTTTTGCTGTCGCCGATCCCCCGGAAAACGCTGCCGATCAGGTTATAGCTGATGATAAACAGGAAGCCCAGACCGCAGATGCGGATATAGGATGCCGTTTCGCCAAAGGCTTCTTTGGGAGCCTGCATCAGAGCGGCCAGCGGCCTGCTCAAGACGGGAATCAGCAGGGTAAACGCTGCCCCAATGACGGCAAACAGCGCAATGCCGCTGCCGATTACTTCGCCGCCCTCCTGTCCCCGGCCTTCGCCAATGTGCTGGCCCAGCAGGATGGTAGCGCTCATGGCAAAGCTGCTGATGAGGCTGGTGAGCGTCATCATGATCTGGGACCCGGTGGATACGGCGGATACGTCCACTGCCTGGGCGAACTTGCCCACGATCATCAAATCCACCGCGCCGTACATGGCCTGCAGGAACAGCGCCAGAAAAACAGGTGCCATGAACCACAGGAGCGGCGACAGGATTTTTCCTTCCGTAAAGTTGATTTCCTTTTGCACGGTGTTGTCCTCCCCTCAAAAAAAGACCGGATAAGCACCGGGCCTCTCAGCCTGGCATCTTATCCGGTCAATCATTTCCAACGAATGATTCACCCTCCGACGAACGGATGCATTATAGCTTAAGATGAACCATTTGTCAATTAAAAATTGGTTTAAAATCATTCCTTGTTCCTTAAATGAAAAAATTGATAAAATGGGGTTGACAAAACATACAAAATGAGATATTATATATATCGCGCTTGATGAGCGCAATGACGCGGGGTAGAGCAGTTCGGTAGCTCGTCGGGCTCATAACCCGGAGGTCGAGGGTTCAAGTCCCTCCCCCGCAACCATTTGGCTCCGTAGCTCAGTTGGCTAGAGCATTCGGTTCATACCCGGAGTGTCATGTGTTCGAATCACATCGGAGCCACCAGTAAAAATCCTTGAGAAATCAAGGGTTTTTCTTTTTTGTTTCGTGAGAGTAAACCCAAAGTTAGTCTTTGCAGAGGGGAAAATATTCACGAGGCATTCCTGGCGGAGTCGGAAACCCGTTGAGATTGCTGGGGTTTTGGTTGTTTTTTTGATTCAGGAAATATTCATGAGTCATCCGATTTGGGCGATATAATCCGATAGTTTTGCCATTCTGCGTTCTACTTGCTTGGTTTGGTGGTTCATATACTGGCGGCGGGTGAATTCGGCGGAGTAGCGACCTACCTGATTTTCGATGGTCTTGTCGTCGATGCCGGCATTGTTCATAAGTGTGCTCATGGTGTGGCGACCACGACGATTGCCAAGTTTAACGGTGATCCCCATGGATTGGGCGACCTGCTCGATTTGTTGATTTCTGGGGCACCAGCTCATGGAGATCATGCCTTATTGTAACACAAACTGTACAAATGCATTTCTGGCAGAGCTGTCGAAGCAGTATTCAAATTACCTAATATTGCTTGTTTGCGACGGTGCGGCGTGGCACAGGTCAAAATCATTTGTTTGCCCCAATAATATCCGACTGCTGTCTATACCGCCATATACACCCGAAATGAATCCCATCGAACAAATCTGGAAACAGCTCCGCTCGATGGGATTCAGAAACGAGGTGTTTAATTCACTTGCCGATGTTGTTGACAGACTGCGCGAAACAATTTGTCGTTTGACAAATGAGATGGTCAAAAGCATTACAGGTTGCAAATGGATGGTTGAATGTTTTTAGATTTGAAATCGTATTAATCCAGTTCAAAGGAGGCACTTCCTTATAAAGTGCCTCCTTCGGTGCGGGATCTCTTTTTTATGTATTTTACGCTTCCGGCCAGGGATAAAACAACGCGTCGGTCTGTAAATAATCCACCTTGCCGTCGGTCAGCGCCGTCAGCTTTGCGCACACATCCGCCAGGTCGTTTTCCCGGATCATCAGCGTCGCGTCCACCGAAGCTTGAAAATCAGCGCTTTCCAATATCACGGGCAGCGATTGCAGGGCGTAATTGAATTTATCCCAAAGCGGATAAGGCACGTCAAACAGCACCCGGGCGGTTTTTTCCATGACGGATACCTGCGCGGCGTCCAGCGCAATGGCGCATCCCTTGGTATAGGCGCGCACCAGTCCGCCCGCCCCCAGCAGTACGCCGCCAAAGTAGCGGGTGACCACCACGCAGCAGTTCACTACGCCCCGGTTTTTCAATACCTCCATCATGGGCAGTCCCGCCGTGCCGCCGGGCTCACCGTCGTCGCTGTAGCGCATGATCCCGGCGTTGGCGCCGATCACATAGGCGTAGCAGTTGTGGGTGGCATCCCGGTGCTTTTCCCGGATCCTTTTAAGAAAAGACAGCGCCTCCTCTTCGGACTCGCAAGGGCAGGCGTAGCCGATGAAACGGCTCTTGTTGACGATAAATTCATCCTGCGCCGCTTGTTTTACGGTTTTGTAGCTCGTCATTTTTTTAAGATATCCAGCACATGATTGCTGACGCCCAGCAGCTCCGGGCGCTCGCAAATGGAGAAATGGTATTTCAGATAGGCTTCAAATACTTCGTCGCGCCACGCGTCCACCCGTTCCCGGATGTATTGGGTAAAAAGATCAGTTGCTACAAGCTTTTCGCGCTTCAGCCCGCAAAGCGCGTTGAGCCGGTCCAAATCCTCCACGCGCACCATCTCAAACACATCGGCAGGGGTGGAAATGCATTTATAATCCGCCGTCAGCATGTGCTTTTCCAGACAGTCCAGCATGTTCTGGCCGTCGCCCTTAAAGCAGAACTGGATCAAGGTGGCCTCATTCATACAGTAAGCCGCAAACAGCGTCCCGCCTGCTTTCAGCATGCGCTTGGCCTCGCTTAGCACCGCGCGTTTGTCGCCTTCGCTGTATAGATGATAAAGGGGACCCAGCACCAGCACGGCATCGAAGCGCTCATCGGCAAACCGGGAAAGATCCATGGCGTTGCCCTGGAAGATATCAATATGATCGCTTTCGTTCAATTGCGCTTTGAATACCTCGATATTGTGCTGGAGCAGTTCCACCGCGGTGACGTGATGTCCGGCCCGGGACAGGGCGATGGAATACCGGCCTGTCCCGGCGCCGACCTCCAGAATACGGCTGCGGGGCTTCACATATTTGTCGATATATCGCATGGTGGTCAGGTATTCCACAGAACCATGCCGGGATATCAGGCGGGCGTTTTCATCCCGCATATTGTAATATTGCTCCAGGTAACCGTATTCCATGGTTTGCTCCTTTATCAGATGAGCAGCAGCCGGCAGTAGCTTTTCTTGCCCTTGCGCAGCAGCAGGCCGTCGGTGCCGATCATGTCGGCGGTGATCACATAGTCAATATCGGTAACCTTGGCTTCGCCCACGGTGGCGCCGCCCTGCTGCACCAGCTTGCGGGCCTCGCCGCGGCTGGTGCACAGGCCGCAGTCGTTCAGGATGGTGGTCAGGCGGCCATCAGCGGCAAGCTGATCGCGGGTCACTTCATAGCTTGGCACATCGCCGCTGGCGGCGCCGCCGCCAAACAGCGAGCTGGCGGCCTGCTGGGCCTTGAGCGCTTCCTCCTCGCCATGCACCAGCTTGGTGCACTCAAAGGCAAGCACCTTCTTGGCTTCGTTGATTTCCTGGCCTTCCAGGGCGCTGAGCCTGCGTACCTCGTCCATGGGCAGGAAGGTGAGCAGCGCCAGGCATTTGCTCACATCGGGATCGGCAATGTTGCGCCAGTACTGATAGAACTCGTACGGGGAGCAGAGATCGGCGTCCAGCCACAGCGCGCCCTTTTCGGTTTTGCCCATCTTTTTGCCTTCGTGGTTCATCAGCAGCTTAAAGGTGCAGGCGTAAGCGTCCTCGTGCTCCTTGCGGCGGATCAGATCGGCGCCGGCCAGCATATTGCTCCACTGGTCGTCGCCGCCCATCTGCAGGCGGCAGCCGTAGTTTTTGAACAGCTGCAAAAAGTCATAGCTCTGCATCAGCATGTAGTTGAATTCCAGGAAGGTCAGGCCGCGCTCCAAGCGCTGCTTATAGCATTCGGCGGTCAGCATACGGTTGACCGAGAACAGGCTGCCGATATCGCGGATAAAATCGATATAGCCCAGGCTGCGCAGCCAGTCGCCGTTGTTGACGATCAGCGCCTTGTCGTTGCCAAATTCAATAAAGCGGGACATTTGTTTTTTGATGCAGGCCACATTGTGGTCGATGGTTTCGGTGGTCATCATTTTGCGCATCTCGGTTTTGCCGCTGGGATCACCGATCATGGCCGTGCCGCCGCCCACCAGGGCAATGGGCTTATGGCCTGCCCGCTGCATGTGCGCCATGGCGATGATCGGAATGAAATGGCCAAAATGAAGGCTGGTGGCGGTGGGATCAAAGCCAACGTAAAAGGGGGTGGATTCCCGTTCCAGCTGTTTATACAGATCGTCCTCAAAGGTCACCTGGGCAATGAATCCGCGTTCCTTCAGCGTGTCAAGAATGTGCATTGTCGTGGTCCTCCTGATTTATATTGTTGTTTAGGCCTTCAGGCATTCGTCCAGCAGGGCCATGCCGCGCTGGATGGTGGGAATATCGGAATTGGAAAAGTTGAGGCGCAGGGTGCTGTCATGGCCGCCTTCGGGATAAAAATAGGTGCCGGGCACGTAGGCCACGCCCTTTTCCACGGCTTCCATCAGCTTATCGGTGGCGTTTACGCCCTCATGCAGCCAGGCGAAGATAAACAGACCGCCTTCGGGATGGGTGAAGCGCCGCACACCCTGCATTTTGGAAAGCGCGTCCAGCATGCAATCCAGCTGCTCGCCGTAGCGCTTGCAAACGGCCGCCACATGCGGCGAAAGCAAATCGCGCCGCAGATAGGCCTCCACAATGGCCTGGTTCAGGTTGGCGGTATGCAGGTCATCAGACTGCTTGCAGATGACGCATTTGCGGAGCAGCTTGGGTTCACATACCAGGAAGCCTACCCGCAGGCCGGGGGAAATCACCTTGGAAAAGCTGCCCATAAAGGCCACCCTGTCCGCGGTATCAAAGTGCTTGATGGTGGGCAGCGGCGTGCCGGAGTAGCGCAGGGAATGATAGGGATCGTCTTCGGCCACCAGCAGGTCGTATTTTGCGGCCAGCTCGGCAATTTTCCTGCGCCGTTCCAGCGGCATGGTAACGCCGGTGGGGTTCTGGAAGGTGGGGATTGTATACAGGAGCTTGGGCCGGTGCTTGCGGATGGCATCCTCCAGCGCGTCCATGCGCAGGCCCATATCGTCGCTTTCCACCGGAACCACCCGCAGCTCATGCAGGTGCATGGCCTGGGTCGCCCCCAGAAAGGTGGGATTCTCGGTGAGGATCACGTCCCCCGGATCGGTATAGGCGTCCAGCAGCAGGTTGAATGCCTGGGTGGAGCCGGTCACCGGCAGGATGCCGTTTGCGTCTGTTTTGAACTGGAATTCCTTTTCAATATACGGTACCAGCGCTTCCCGCAGGCTGGGCAGGCCCTCGGTCATGCCGTATTGCAGCAGAACTTTGCCGTTGGTTGCCACCAGCTCCCGGCTGATATCGGAAACGATATCGTCCGGCAGCGCGGCGGGGGAAGGGTTGCCGCCGCCAAAGGATATGACGCCCGGACGGGCGGTCAGTTTGAACAGTTCGCGGATGGCGCTGCCGGTCACGCCCTGCGTTCTTTTGGAATATCGTGCATTTTCGCTCATAAGCTCCTCCTTTGCGGAAACAAAAACGCCTTCCGGCCATCTGGCCGGAAGGCGGAATAAACCGCGGTACCACTTCCGTTTAACGCGCGCTCACGCGCCGCGTCCTCTGCGGGAACGAACATTCCCTGGCGCTGTATCCGGCGCACCGGCGAAGACCTACGCAAAGCAAATGCTCCTTCAGTCCCGTGCTCACGGGTGTATTCGCCGCGCTTCCCTCCCGGCTTTCACCGGCCGCCGGGTCTCTGAAAGGGCAAGAACGCAGGTACTCTTTCCGCTCATCGCAAGGCTATTATAAAAATTTTTCAACCAATTGTCAAGGAGAAATCTGCGTTCCCATAAATCGATCCAGCAGCTCCAGCAGTACGGTATCCGTTTGGTAGGAAAAATCGGACGCTTCCACGTTAATCACATGACCGGCATAGGTCTCGTATTTGCCGCTTTCAGCTGCCTTTTTAAAGTTGTCTTTGATATGCAGCGCTGTACTCAGGTGCGCGGGATGGCGGTTTTCTTCATTCATGCGAAAAACGTATCGATCATAAAGGATATCTGCGTTTCCTCTCAAAACCAGCGTGATGACGTCATATTGATGGGATTCCGCGATCCTAAGCAGCTTTTCCTGTTCCGCCGCGCGAAAATTCGCTTCCAGAATCAGCGATGATCCGCTGGGGGCGATCTGGAGGAAAATATGACGCATCAGATCGACGGCGGCGTTGGAAAGCTTTTTGTTTTCGTCGCGATTTGCAAAACCGATGGAGTTGGCCAGTATTTCCTTTATCGTATCCTTTTGAAAGGATGGCGCCTGGTAACGATTGGCCAATATACGGGCAAAAGTGCTTTTACCGGCCGCGATATCGCCTGTAATCATGATCAGTCGGTTCATCACGGATCCTCCTTGCGAACAGCTTTCCTGTTGATTGTATCATTTTGTTGAAAATCCGCAAGCGGTTTTATTGAAATGTATGCCCCGTTATTTACAAAAGCGCGTGCGAATTTGGGTATTGCCCTCCTTTCACTTTTCCTGTATAATAAATAAGGTTAGGCCATTAAATGAATTACGGAGGGAAATTATGAGCAAGGTACATGTCTTCGATCATCCCCTGATTCAGCATAAACTGAGCATCATGCGCGACAAAAACACCGGCAACAAGCAGTTCCGCGAATTGCTGGACGAAATCGCCATGCTGATGGTATACGAGGTTGCCCGCGACTTGCCCACCGAGGATGTGGAAATTGAAACGCCCATCTGCAAAACCACCGTAAAGATGCTTTCCGGCAAGCCCATCGGCATCATTCCCATCCTGCGCGCCGGGCTGGGCATGGTGGATGGCATCATCAACCTGATCCCCAACGCCAAGGTTGGCCATATCGGCCTGTACCGCGATCCGGAAACCCTGCAGCCCGTGGAATATTACTGCAAGCTGCCTGTGGATGCCGAACAGCGCGAACTGTTCGTGGTTGATCCCATGCTGGCTACCGGCGGCAGCGCTTCCGCGGCCATCCAGTTCATCAAGGATCGCGGCTGCCACAATATCCGCCTGGTCAACCTGATTGCCGCCCCTGAGGGGGTGCAGCGCATTCAGCGCGATCATCCCGATGTCAATATCTACGTGGCCGCCATGGATGAAAAGCTCAACGATCATGGCTATATCATCCCCGGACTGGGAGACGCCGGCGACCGCCTGTTTGGCACCAAGTAAATTGAAAAGACTGACTTACAGCGATATAAGCCGATATGCCGCAGAGGCCCAGTTCTCTGCGGCGTATTGCTTTGCGCCCATGCCGGGGGATGGCGCGCCTGAGCATATCAGAACGCTGGTACTGCTGGTCCGCACTTATACGCCCGGCGGCCTGCTGGTGGATCGCTTTTATCCGGCCAGCAACGCGGCATTCCACGCGGCCCGGGCCATGGCGGAGCGGATCGCGGAAGAGAATGGTATCGAAGCGCTTCCCCTGAGCAATCTGAAGCTGAAACCCATGTGCAGACGGCATGCCGCCTTTGGCACGGGGATAAATACGCTGAACTACCTGCCGGATATAGGATCGCGCTTCTGCCTGGAATTGGTGGGACTGTCCGCGGAGGTGGCGCAGGAACGCGCCATACCCTATGATCACAGCCAGCTTTCCTGCGGCGATTGCCGCCGGTGCCAGCGCGCTTGCCCGGGCGGTGCGATCACAGAAAAGGGCTTTGAAAAGGAGCGATGCATCCGGTTTTATATGCTCAGCGGAAAACCCATGCCCGTGCACCTGCGAAAATATATCGGAGGAGAGGCCGGCGCACGGGCCATTGTTGGCTGCGACATCTGTCAGCGGGTCTGCCCGGCAAATGCGCGGATGGAGGAGCGGCGCACGGCGGAGGATGATTTTACGCTGGAGGAATTGCTGCTTTGCGATGCGGGGACCCTGGCTGATTTTGCCGCCCGCTATGGCAAAAACTATGCCATCCGGAACAGGATCATCGCACAGGCGCTTCTTGCGGCGGGCAATACCGGCGCCCCTGGGTATCTGGAGATCATCACCGCCCTCACGCAAAGCTCATCCGCCCTTGTGGCGGAGCATGCCCGGTGGGCCCGGGAAATGATTGAGAAAAAGAGATAATTTTATTAAAATTTTATTACAAAATGTAGTGCAATTATTTCTAAAATGTGTTATAATTACCTTGCATATACGCAGGGTGATTTTTATTTGGGGGAAAGAGTATGCTGGAACGTACACAGGAGCGATCCTGGCTGAGCTGGCTGGGAGGAAAAACGGGCACGCAGCTTCATGGCGCCCAGAAAGCGCTGGCGCAATGGGCGATTGTGGACGATTATAACGCCATCCTGGATATGCGATGCAGCGATGTGGCCTTGCTGCGCTATCTTTCTCAAAAATTCAGTCTGCGCGCCTGCGGTATCGTGGACAGCGCGCAGCAGGCTCGCGCTTTGCAGGACGATATGCCGGACGCCGAAATTTTCTGCGCTCGGAAGGAGGATATTCCCTGGCGGGATAAATGCTTTGACGCCGTTTTTTATCATATGGACAAGAGCGAGGGGGAGGACTGCGGGTTTTTGAAAGAAGCGATCCGCGTGCTGAAGCCCAACGGCCAGCTGCTGATTGCTGTGCACGGATTGCCGGAAATCCTGTGCGGCGCGGCTGAGATGGCGGGCGTAGGCGATATGGAAGGGCATTTAAAACCCCATTCGCTTTTGAAAGAAATGGAAAATGTGAGCTTTAGCGATGTCTCATATCGCCTGTCAATGCCCTTTGTGGGTATTGCCATGGGCTGGAAACGCAATGAAGGAGGCAGCAATGGTAACGGGGAAAAGTATACGATTTGATTTTCGGGGAAAGACTGTAACTGTGCTGAATCAGCGCAGCAGATTGTGGACGCATCCCTATGATTACAGAACACCGCAGAAGGCTACATTATCCAGCGCCGGCTGCGGTGTGTTTTCTATGTGTCACTGCGGTCAATGGCTCACGGGCAGGGAATTCTCGGCCGAGGAGCTGGCCGATTTTTCCATGGCCAACGGCGGACGGGGCGACGACGGCACGGACCGTCCCGCGCTGTTGGCGGCCATGATGGAGAAAGGCTGGGCCCAAAAATTTGGATTCCGGTATGAAATGGATGGATTGCGGAATGATATTAATGAATTGTGGCACCATTTATATGCGCATCGCGGAGTAGCGCTGTGCAATCTCCGGGTGGGTCATATCGTATCCCTGCTGGATGCCCGGGTATCGGAGGATGAAAGGCAGGTATTGGTGCTGGATTCCTACAGCGAAACGATGGAACCCAGGGTTGCGGGCGTTGTGCGGGAAGTGATTGCCGATAGCGCCATAACCTCTGCCAACCATAATGAAAAGGGAATCTATATCGGCACCCAGATCCAGTACGCTATGTACTGGGCTGCCTGCGACACCATCCGGGATTTCAACCTGCTGCATGCGCTTTGAAAGGATGAAGGCATTGAGCGCAAAAACACATGTACATCATCTGCTGGCTGTGCCGCTGATTGCGCTGTGCTTGGCGGTGCTGCTGAACAGCTGCGCCAAGGCGGAGGACAATGTGGTTCGCGTGCTGCTGACGCGGCTGAACCTGTCTGACCGGGTGACTGTATCGCTGGACGGCAGCTATACATTGGGCGATATTTCCTTCCAGCGCGGCTCAAAGCTGACTTTTTCCTGTGCCGCGGGCCCCATTATTGTTTATTATGAAGGCATGGCGCTGGATGTGGGAAACGATGTGCGCCTGATACGCCATGCCACGGATACTGATGGCGAAAACGGCCTGCGCATCGATGGGGGCTACGCCTTATACTGCGGGGATTTGCGGTTAAAAGCAGAAAATAAAACGCTTCGCGCCATCCTGCATATTCCTGTGGAGGAATATTTGCTGGGGGTGGTGCCCTATGAAATGAGCGATTCTTTTCCCCTGGAGGCGCTGAAGTCCCAGGCGGTGGCAGCCCGGACCTATGCCCTGCGCAAGGCGAACGGGGCCGGCGATTATGACCTGGTGGACAATACCAACGATCAGGTCTATCGCGGCTATCAGAAGGAAAACAGGAACGCGGCCCAAGCGGTTTTGGAAACGGCCGGCGTATGCGGTTTTTATCAGAACGCGCTGGCCAACTGTTATTATACCGCCAGCAACGGGGGACAGGTGGAGATCCCGGACCATGTCTGGGGCAAAAATGACGGAAACTACATTACCATGCATGCCGACCCCTATGATGTGGAAAACCCGGAAAGCACGGTCAAAAAGATCAGCATTGCCAAAAAGCCCGCCAACGGGATCGTTGGAAATGCTGCGTTTACAAATGCCGTGAAGCTGCTTATGGCAGAACCGCTGGCGGCCATGGGCTATACGGGCGATGCGGAGGATATCAACATCCTCGCGGTGGACAGCATGGAATTGCATACGCCCAAAGACAGCGATCAGTCCATGGTCATGACGCAGCTTCGCCTGACGGTACGCGCGGAGGCCAAAAAGCTGATCACGCGGATCGAACCGGAAGAGGAAGAAATAAGCATTTTCCAGGTTCCGCTGGCTTCATCCGGTCCGGTTTCCACAACGGCGCCGCAGGCTTTGGCAACGCCTGCGCCCACGCCCGCCTTATCCGATTTTCAGCCGCTGGCCGAGCCGGTCACGGTGGATGTGCCTGTTTTTACCGGGGTGAAACCCATATTGGGCCTGGGCATAAACGGAACCAATAATGAGATTTTCACGGTGACAGAAACCGATACAGCCTTCCGGATCGAGGCGCGCCGCTATGGCCATGGCGTCGGCATGAGCCAGCGCGGAGCGCAATGGATGGCCGGGCAGTATAAATGGACGTATGATCAGATCCTGCGGTTCTATTATCCGGGCGTGACGCTGAAGGAAATCAATACCCGGGTCGTGCTGCCGCCCGCGGTGGGCGCTCAATTCCTGATCACGCCGGGCCCGGCGGCCACCCCCACGCCCCGGCCCACGCTGATTCCCATTCCCGCCGAATTAAAAGCGGGGGAATGGCGGGCGCGTGTAACGCAGATCGGCGTCAATTCCTACCTGAACCTGCGCAGCGCGCCCAGCATGGAGGCCGATGTGCTCCGGCAGCTTTACTATGGGCAGGAAATGATCGTGGAACAGCAGCTGCCCGATGGCTGGCTCAAGGTGAGGATCGGCACGCTGGAGGGCTATGTAATGGAACAATACGTGGAGCGAATGAAGTGAAGATCGCCCGCCGGATGCGTTCGGCGGGCGATTTTTGGTACGCTCAGGAAAAAGGCTTCTTTCATATGCCTGCCGTTTTAATTGCGGGAAGGGCCAAAGAGTCGTTGGCAAGCATTTATTGACGGCAGCTCAACATTTTGCTGCGCTGAAAAAGGGCCGGTCATCCTTTACGGACGGCCGGCCCTTTTCCAGGCTGGAAGGGGATTATTCCTCTACTTCGGTGAAGGCATCCTTGCCCAGACCGCAGGTGGGGCAAACCCAATCTTCGGGCACATCTTCCCAGGCGGTGCCGGGAGCAATGCCGTTTTCAGGATCGCCTTCGGCAGGATCGTACACATAACCGCAGGGACATTCGTATTTCTTCATTTTTCTACCTCCAAAAGATTTTTCCATAATCAATATAACATAAGACCGCGAAAAAAACAACAGGAATATGGAACGCTTTTTTGCCAGCAAATATCGTTTTAGCCTTGCGAAGGTTTTCAATATAATATATAATGTGAACAGCCAAAATTCGCCCGGCGAGGATACAAATCGGAAGCTTTGCGCCTGCCCGAAACGGCGGCTGTGCGATGTATTCTGAATACCCTGATCACCGGCGTTTGATAAAGGAGATCGGTATGGCAGAAATTCTTCAGCAGGGAAATCTTTATCACCTGCGTAACGACCATATCAGCTATATCATGGCTGTAATGCCTGAAAATGTGCTGGCCCATATATATTTCGGGGGCAGGCTTCATCAAATCAACGCCGACGCGGTGCTGCGGCACACGGGCGCGGGGGATACAAAAAGCTTTACGGTCCAGGAATGCGGCCTGGACCGTCTGCCGCAGGAGTACCCCGCCTTCGGTTTGGGAGACCAGCGGGAAGGCGCGCTTGGCATAGAGAACGCCGATGGCAGCGTCGCCGTTGATTTACGCTATGTTCGCGCTGAGATAAAAAACGGCAAGCCGCCCCTGGCGGGTTTGCCCGCCACCTTTGGGGACGATTGCAAAACGCTGCGCGTCCTTCTGGCCGATCCCTGCACCCGGGTGCAGGCAGAGCTTTTGTATACTGTTTTTGATGACTGCGATGTGATCGCGCGCAGCGCGCGGATCGTCAACGGCGGTACGCGGGATATTCAGCTGGAAAAGGTCATGAGCCTGTCGCTGGACCTGCCTGACGATCGCTGGGAAATGATCACCTTGAACGGCTCCTGGGCGCGGGAGCGCAGCGTAAACCGCCGCGCGCTGATGCCGGGCTTCCAGGGCGCTGCCACCCAGTGCGGCGCCAGCAGCCACCAGCAGTCGCCTTTCATGGCGTTGGCCCGGCGCGGGACCACCGAGCAGCAGGGCGAAGCCCTTGGCGTTTCGCTGATCTACAGCGGCAATTTCGTGGCAAAGGCCGCGGTGTATCAAAATCGTTCGGTCCGGATCGCGGCAGGGATTAACGATGCTGATTTTTCATGGAAGCTGTGCCCTGGCGAAGCGTTTCAAACGCCCGAAGCGGTGCTGG
Organism: Clostridia bacterium; assembly: GCA_017469605.1. GTDB lineage: Bacteria > Bacillota > Clostridia > Christensenellales > Aristaeellaceae > SFMI01. The sequence goes on along the minus strand of JAFUGB010000241.1, from coordinate 8,932 downwards.
TTTATTCACAGTCGGGACTGAACGGTATGAGCCAGGAGTTCCATGCGCTGTGGGAAAGGCATTTGCTGCCGCACAAATGGGTATATGCCCATCGGCCCGTGCTGTTCAACAGCTGGGAAGCGGCTTATTTCGATTTTGACGAGGATAAGCTGGTGGATATCGCTCGGTCGGCGGCCGAAGCGGGCGTTGAACTGTTTGTCATGGACGACGGATGGTTTGGCCATCGGGACGATGATACCACTTCGCTGGGCGATTGGTTTGTGAACAGGAAAAAGCTTCCGGGGGGCCTGGAGCGGCTGGCGGATCGCGTGCGGGCGCTTGGATTGCAGTTTGGCATCTGGATGGAGCCCGAAATGGTATCGCCGGACAGTGAGCTGTATCGCAGCCATCCCGAGTGGGCGATCCACATCCCGGGGCGCGCGCCCATTACCAGCCGGCATCAGCTAATATTGGATATGAGTCGTGAGGATGTGCAGGATTACGTATACAGGGTGGTGTCCGATACCCTGAAAGCCTGTAAAGCGTCCTATATCAAATGGGATATGAATCGCAATTTCAGCAATATTGGTTCAGCCTGGCTGGGCGCCGAAAGGCAAAAGGAACTGCCCCATCGTTATATTCTGGGATTGTATGCCGTTATGGGGCGGCTTACCGCGGAGTTTCCGGATATTTTATTTGAAGGCTGCGCCGGGGGCGGCGGTCGGTTTGACCCCGGGATGCTTTATTATGTTCCGCAGTTCTGGTGCTCGGATAACACGGACGCGCTGTGCCGCTGCCAAATCCAATACGGCACCAGCCTTTTCCTGCCCCCTTCCGCCATGCGCAGCCACCAGATCGCGGTGCCCAACCACCAGACCGGCAGGGTCACGCCTATTGAGAGCCGTTTTGCGGTGGCGCTGGGCGGGTGCTTTGGATATGAGCTGGACCCCAGAAAGCTGACGGATGACGAACGCGGCGCCATGAAGAATCAGGTAAAATATGCGCGGGAAAGCGAGGATACCCGGCTGCATGGAACATTTTACAGGCTGCTGTCGCCCTTTGAAGGAAACGATACCGCGTGGATGGCGGTATCGGGGGATCAAAGCGAGGCCGTATTTACCTTTGTGCGCGGCCATGCGTTGGCCAATGAAGTGCCTGCGCTCGTCTGTCTCCAGGGACTCGATCCGGAAAAGGTTTATACGGTGCGGGAGACTGGGGAAAGCTATGGCGGCGATGAGCTGATGCGTTCTGGTTTGCTGTGCCCTGTGGATGGGGGAGATGCGGCTTCTCTGCTGTATACGCTGCATGTGTCAGGTGCGTAAATAGATATCAGGGAACTTCTCTGTTCCCATTCGCTAACGCGCGGGCATGCGGCCATGGCGTGTTTGGCCGGCTAAAGCCCGGTCCGCGGATAATATGGTACGAAAGAATAACAAAGGAGTGGATTTCATGAAGCTGTTTGACGCGGAAGCGTTGGGCGCCCGGATCACCAGGAAGCGGCAGGAATTGGGTATGCTGCAAAAGGAGTTCGCAAAAAGCGTGGGACTGTCCGTTTCCTTTTACGGACATATTGAACGGGGTACGCGCGTACCGAGCTTGCCTACCCTGGTGCTGATCGCAAATCGGCTTCATGTTGGAACGGATGTTCTGCTGCGGGACAGCCTGGATACGCCGTTCCTTCCCAAACGCAGCTTTACCGACCGGGAGCTGGGTTTGCTGCGCCAGTATATGGAGGATCACGGAAATCCCGTTGACGACTGGTTTGACGCAAAAGGAGAGGAATAATGAAAAACAGCCGGTAAGATGCCGGCTTTTTTCAATGCGGATTGCTTTTCTGGGCGCCGGTCCCGCCTTCCACAACCCCTTTGTGGGTGAAAACGGGGATAAATGTGCCCAAAAAGCATTTGCAGTCAAAGGGGAAAGACATTCGCTTTACATATTCGCCGTCCAGCGCCGCTTTCGCGCTGATTTCAAGCTCATCACGGCCGTTGATCTGCGCCCATCCCGTCAGGCCGGGCAGCACGTCGTTTGCCCCGTAGAGATCCCTGGCGGCAACCAGGTCGTCCTGGTTCCAAAGCGCGGGACGCGGACCCACAATGCTCATTTGTCCCAGCAGAATATTGATCAGTTGAGGAAGCTCATCCAATGATGTTTTCCGCAGGATCTTGCCGATCCTGGTCAGAAAAGTCTCCGGATCATTGAGCAAATGGGTGGGGATATCCCGGGGCGTATCGGCATACATGCTGCGGAATTTGTATATAAAAAAGGTCGTCTTGTGAATCCCGATGCGCTTTTGCTTGAAAAAGACCGGCCCCTTGGAGTCCAGCTTGATGAGCAGCGCGATCACCAGGATCACCGGGAACAGGATGATCAGGCTGACCGTCGAAATCAAAATATCCAGGAACCGTTTAAAAAAACGATGATACATACCGCTCCTCACTCGTCCGCCAAATGAACGCCAACGGGGTCAACCTGCAAATCGCGAACCGTCCACCGGTGGGAAAGCGAAGCGGCCGCTTTTTGCATTTTGGCAGCAAAAGCCTTATCCTTTGTAAGGCACAGCAGGGTTGGGCCGGCGCCGCTGATACACAGCGCTTTGCAGCCATTCTGCTCCGACAGGGCGCGCACTGCGTCATACTCATCTATCAGCGATTGACGGTAGGGCTGATGCAGCCTGTCCTTCAGCGCCGCGGCAATGACCTCCTCATTGCCGTTTTGCAGCGCGCCAAGAAGAACGGCGACGCGGGAAACATTAAAAACAGCGTCGGCATGGGGAATGGCGGCCGGCAGCACGGCGCGGGCGGCATGGGTGCTCAGCGGAAAGTCGGGGGAAAGGGCCACAAAACGCAGGGCGGGATGCGGCGTATAGCGGATGCTGTATACCTGTCCGTCCTCCATCATGGAGGCGGTCAGGCCGCCGCAGAAGGCAGGGGCCAAGTTATCCGGGTGTCCTTCGATTTGCGTGGTCAGGGCGATCAGCATATCCTTGGACAGCCCGGCTTTGCTCAAATGATTGGCCGCCGCGGCGCCGGCGGCCAGCAGGGCGGCGGAGGAGCCCAGCCCGCGGCTTACGGGGATTTCGGCACGGATGTCAATATGGACAGGAGGGACGGGTTTCCCAATGTGCGCATATACGCGGGCAAATCCCTGGTAGGCCAAATTATCCTCGTTCTGGTACGCCTGATCGCAGCCTGAAAAGGATAAATGGTCGCTTTCCTCAAAGCTGAGGGTATTATACAGCGTCAATGCGCATCCCAGCGTGTCAAATCCCGCGGCCAGGTTGGCAGTGGTGGCGGGAACGCGAACGGTTATGCGTGCCATGATGGATTCACCGCCTTATCAAGCACATATTCCAGCATATTTTCCCGGTCGATCACATCCTGATGCCGCACGGGACGGGCATCCAGGCCGCGCAGGTTGGCGGGGATGGGAACGCCGGTGGCCGCTTCCAGCTGAAGCATGGCGTCAAAGCCGCTGCCCTGCTGGGGGATACTGAGCGCTCGGAGCACGGCTTCCGGGAATTTATAGGGAGAAGCGGTGGAAAGGATCACAACCTGGTTGTGGTCAGGGTTGGCAGCCTTATACTGCTGCGCCACATGCCAGGCTACGGCGGTATGCGTATCGCACAGATAGCGATGATCCCTCCATACCTGGCCGATGGTCCGGCAAGTAGCGTCATCGTCGCAGAAGCCTGCCCAGAAAAGCGATCTGATCTTTTCAAGCATTGCGGCAGGCACCTGGTAATGGCCTTGGGCGGAAAGCTGCGCCATTAATTCAGAAACAAGCTTCGCGTCCCCGCTGAGCAGGTACAAAAGCCTTTCAAGGTTGCTGGAAACCAGAATGTCCATGGACGGAGAAACGGTCAGGTGGAAGGGGCGGCGGCGGTCATAAACGCCGGTGCGCAGAAAATCGGTGAGCACGTTATTGGCGTTGGAGGCGCATACCAGCCTGCCTGCGGGAAGGCCCATCTGCTTTGCGATGAATCCCGCCAGGATATCCCCAAAATTGCCGGTGGGAACACAGAAATCCACAGGTTCGCCAAGCCGTATCCTTCCGGCGTCCAGCAAAGCCTTGTAGGCGCTGAAATAATAGACAACCTGGGGCGCGAGCCGGCCAATGTTGATGGAATTGGCCGAGGAAAAACGTATATTTTTGCCTGTGAGCGGGTTTTCTTGCTGAATCCTGCTGAAGATCTGCTTGACGCCGGTCTGCGCGTCGTCAAAGTTGCCGCGCACAGCGCACACGCATACGTTGTTTCCCTGCTGCGTGGTCATCTGCGCTTTCTGCACGGCGCTGACGCCGTTATCGGGATAGAAAACGATGATCCGTGTTCCGGGAACATCGCAGAAGCCTTCCATGGCAGCCTTGCCGGTATCGCCGCTGGTGGCGGTCAGGATGAGGATTTCCTCCTGAGAGCCACATTTGGCGGCGCTGGCCCGCATCAGGTAAGGCAGGATGCTCAGCGCCACATCCTTAAACGCGCTGGTCGGACCGCGGAAAAGCTCCAGCACGGCGTCTTCGCCCACAGCGACGGTGGGGGTCAGGTCCGGCGTTTCAAATTTGCCGGCATACGCGGCGCGAACCAGGTCCAGCATTTCCTCCTTGCTGAAATCGGGCAGCAGGGCGGAAAGGATTTCGGCGGCCATCGGCAGCGTATCCATTTTTAGCAGCGCCTGCAGGTCGACTTCCTCCTGCGCAAAATCGCGAAGCGTATACAAGCCGCCGTCCGGGGCGATTCCCTGTAGGACGGCCTGGGCTGAAGAAGCGGTCAGGCGTTCGGAACGGGTGCTCTGATAGATTTTTTGATTCTTCTTCATAACAAAATCCACAAACCCCAAAATTTTTCTACGCAAAATATTGCGTTTTTTCATAGAATATGATATTTTGCATTCATTGGAATGTCAAGCTTTTTCTTTCTTTTCGGAAGAAAATGAAAGGAGTGTAACGATGAGGATCGGGTTGCTGGGATACGGAACGGTGGGCAGCGCCTTTTATGCCATGGCGCAGGAGCACGCGCAAACAGAGGTTGCCGCACTTTTGGACCTGAAAACGCACGACGGTTTGAATTGCCGCCAGACGGCTCATTTTGATGATATCCTGTCAGATGGCGGTATCGACACGGTGGTGGAGCTGATCGGGGGCCTGCATCCGGCGTACGAGTTTGTGAGCGCGGCATTGAAGGCGGGCAAAAATGTGGTAACCGCCAACAAGCAGCTTATCAGCGCCTGCTATGATGAATTGATCTCTCTGGCGGAGGCCAACGGCGTTTCCCTGCGCTGCACGGCGGCCGCGGGCGGAGGTATTCCCTGGCTGCACTGCCTGACCCGTTTGGGCCAAACCGATAAAATCACGGCGGTATCCGGGATCATGAACGGCACCACCAATTATATCCTCAGCGCCATGACGGAGCGGGAAACCGAGTATGCAGACAGCCTTCGGGAGGCCCAGCGCCTGGGCTATGCCGAGGCTGATCCCACGGCCGATGTGGAGGGCTATGACGCCTGCCGGAAGCTGGTTCTTTCAGCCAATATCGCCTTTGGCGTATCCATTCCGGAAGCCCAGGTGCCATGCTTTGGCATTTCAGGCATTACGGCCCGGGATATCGCCGCCTTTAAGCGGATGGGGCTTGTGTGCAAGCTGATTGCGCATGCGGAAATGCGCGACGGCAGCGTTTCCGCTTGCGTGGAGCCCATGCTGTTCCCGGTCAGCGGACAGATGGCACACATCAACGGGCCCGATAACCTGATCAGCCTTCGCGCGCTTCGTGTGGGCGTGCAGTCGTTTGCGGGCGCTGGTGCGGGCGGATTCCCCACGGCCAGCAATGTGCTGGCGGATTGCCTGCAGGTGGCGCAGGGCTGCGGCCCGTTCTATACACGCCAGCGCAGGCCGCTTGCGGTGGATAACGACGCGCTGAAGCAAAAATATTACATCCGCACGGCGGATGCGGCGCGCTCCGAAACCCTGACGGTGAGCGCGGCGCATGCGCTGGCTTTGCGATATAAAAACGGACAGCAGCCTTTCTTTATGGCTGCGGTGGCGGAGGAGAATTAAAATGCTGAAGGTACTCAAGTTTGGCGGTTCCTCCCTGGCGGATGCGCAGCAGTTTGCCAAGGTAAAGCAAATTGTGGAAAGCGATCCTGACCGCCGCGTGGTGGTGGTATCCGCGCCGGGCAAGCGCAGCAAGGAGGATCACAAAATTACCGACCTGCTGTATCTTTGCGCGGCGCATATCGAATATGGCGTATCCTGCGAAAAAATTTTTGATATGATCCGCAGGCGCTACCATGAAATCCGCGTTGACTGCGGCCTGAACACCGATATCGATAAGGATTTTGAACAGATCTGGGTGCATATGCAGCATGGCATGGCCCGGGAGGAACTGGCGTCCAGGGGCGAATACCTGTCCGCCCGGCTGATGGCGGATTACCTGGGATTTGATTTCCTGGACGCGGCGCTCTGGCTTAAATTCCGCTTTGACGGCGCGGTGGATAAGGAAGCCTCCTATGCGGCGCTTCGCCGGGCGGCGGAAGGCCGCCGCGTGGTCATTCCCGGATTCTACGGCGCTATGCCGGACGGCCGCATCCGCACGCTGACCAGGGGCGGAAGCGATATCACCGGTGCTTTGGCTGCCGCGGCCCTGGATGCCGACCTGTATGAAAACTGGACCGACGTATCGGGCATTTTGATGGCTGATCCCGGCATTGTGGAAAATCCCGCGCCCATCCGCCATATCACGTACAGCGAACTTCGCGAGCTGAGCTATATTGGCGCCAAGGTGCTGCATGAGGGCACGGTTTTCCCGGTGCGGGAAAAGAATATCCCGCTCAACATCCGCAACACCAATGAGCCCGATCATCCGGGAACGCTGATCATGGACAGCTTCTCCGATGAAGAAGACAACGGCAGCCTGATCACCGGCATTGCCGGCAAGAAAGGGTATTGCGTGGTTACGGTGGCCAAAACCGGGATGTCCTCCGAATCAGGCGTGCTGCTCAAGCTTCTGGAAATCGTGGAAAACCACGGCGTAAACGTTGAATATATTCCCAGCGGAATAGACATCCTATCGTTGGTCATGGCGGAAGAAAAAGCCCAGCCCTGTTTATATGCCATGCTGGGGGAAATGCAGAAGGCCATCCAGCCAGACAGCATCAAGGTGACCGAGCACATGGCCATTGTGGCGGCGGTCGGCCGCCGGATGGCATCCCGGCCCGGCGTTTCGGGCAAGATTTTTGCCACGCTGGGCGAAAACGGCGTTAATATCCGCATGATCACCCAGGGCCCGGAGGAGCTGAACATCATCGTTGGCGTGGAGGAAAAGGACTTTGCCCAGGCCATTCGGGTGCTGTATAATACCTTTATGAAGGAGCGGAAACTATGAGGCTTTATAACGTGGGCATCCTGGGCGCTACGGGCGCTGTGGGACGCGAAATGATGAAGGTACTGGAAGAGCGCAATTTCCCCATTGACGAGCTCCGTTTGCTGGCCAGCGCGCGCAGCGCGGGAAAGCAGCTTACCTTCCGGGGCGAGCCAATCACCATTCGGGAGGCGTCGGAGGACGCTTTCAACGGGCTGGATATTGTGCTTGGCGCCGCCGAAAACGACATAGCCAAGCGCTTTGCTCCGGCAATCAAAACCGCTGGCGCTGTGTTTGTGGATAATTCCAGCGCTTTCCGCCTGGACGCAAACGTGCCGCTGGTGGTGCCCGAAATCAACCCCGAGGATGTGCGCGCGCATCATGGCATCATTGCCAATCCCAATTGCACAACGATCATTTCGCTGGTGGCCATCAACGGGCTGCGCAAGGCTTCCTCCATTGAAAGCATCATCGCGTCCTCATACCAGGCGGTCAGCGGCGCCGGTGCGGCGGGCCTTCAGGAGCTGCGGGACCAGCTGCGCGCCATCAGCGAGGGCAGGGAGATTAAGGCCAGCGCCTTTCCGTACCAGATTGCCTGCAACGTCATTCCTCAGATCGGCGGCGAGACGTTTGAAGGCTATACCAGCGAGGAGATGAAGCTGCAGAACGAAGGACGCAAGATCATGCATCTGCCTGAAATGAAGGTCAGCTGCACCTGTGTGCGCGTGACCGTGATGCGCAGCCACAGTGTTTCTTTGCTTGTGCGCACAAAGGATAAAATTACTGTGGAACAGGCCAGAAAACTGATTGCGGCCGCTCCTGGCTGCAAGCTGACGGATGACCTGAGCAACAGGGTTTATCCCATGCCGCTGGATACATCTGATCAGGATCTGGTGTTTGTGGGCCGTATCCGCGAGGATTTGACCCATGATCGCGGACTGAATATTTGGTGCTGCGGCGATCAGGTGCGCAAGGGCGCGGCCACCAATGCCATTCAGATCGCTGAGCTTCTGCTGAATTGACGCGTTATTGAAAACACGCCTTGCATCCTAACGCGGTTTGTGATATGATAACACACGGTCGGTGTGTGCGCCTGCATCCCAGCTGGATGGCGGGTTCGTATGCGAAAAAAGACCGGCCGCCACATTCCCGCAAGCTGAAAACGGGCAAAACGTCCGGCATTGATCCGGATTTTCATCGCTTTCCCGTGGGCCGCCTAATTTTGGCGGGAGGTTTGGAAATGGCCTGCCGCCAAAATTAGCGCTGCTTGCTGCCTGCTAATCGCGAAGGGAGGTTTAAAAGAGAAAACTCCAAAGCTTTAAAACCTCAAAAATGCCGAAGTATATATGGTCCCGTACCTCAGTAGGATAGAGGGTCCGCCTCCTAAGCGGTAGGTCGTTCGAATCCAAATGAGCTATCAGGAAGCCGAAAAATTGAATATGTCCCAGTACCTCAGTTGGATAGAGGGTTCGCCTCCTAAGCGAAACGCCGCGCGTTCGAGTCGCGCCTGGGACGCCAGACAATCCGCTGAAAGCCTTTGTTTTCAAGGGTTTGCAGCTTTTTTGTTGCTTCATGGACTCAATGCTTCTTGTCCTGCCG